>CANQLH010000032.1 GCA_947624655.1 uncultured Clostridia bacterium
GTGGATTTATTGTGTTTTTATTTGCTTTTCTATTATTTTTATGTGGATAACTTTATTCTTAGGGCTGAGTAGTAACATACCGTAACCTTATGAATAAAAAATATTATAAAACCCTTGACAATTGCGGAAAAAGTATGTATAATTGTTACATACTTAAATGAGACTAGAAGAGTGGAAACAAATTCCACTCTTTATGTATGTATGGAAGGAGATGCAAGTTTGGCAAATATTGAAGAAAAGGTATTTGAACTTATAAAGCCTTATATAGAAGAGCTTGAATATAATCTTTATGATGTAGAATATGTAAAGGAACGGTAAAGATTTTTTCTTAAGAATATATATAGATAAAAAAGAAGGAATAAGCTTAGATGATTGTGAGAAAGTATCGAATGTAATTAATAAGGTACTTGATAAAGCAGATTATATAAAGGAACAATATTTTTTAGAAGTTTCATCTCCTGGAGTAGAAAGAATTTTACGAAAAGAAGAACATCTTGAGCAAAATATTGGAAGTGAAGTAGAAATAAGACTATTTCAGCCAATAAATAAATCAAAGGTTTTAGATGGCACACTTATTAAATTTGATAAAGAATGTGTATATGTAAAAATAAATGATATTGAACAAATGATAGAAAGAAAAAATATAGCACAAATTAAAACAAAGTATAATTGGTAAGGAAAGGGTTGATTGGAAAATGAAAGCAATAGATAATAAAGAATTAGAGATTGCATTAGAAACATTAGAACAAGAAAGAGGAATTAAAAAGGAGTATTTAATAGAACAAATAGAAACTGCTTTAATTACAGCATATAAAAATAACTATAAAGATAGCGAAAATGTTAAGGTAGTAATGGATAAAGTAACAGGAGAAACACACGTGTATTCTGTAAGAGAAGTAGTAGAAACTGTTCAAAATCCAGTACTTCAAATTTCTAAAGAAGATGCAACAAAGATAAATAAACAATTAAATATAGGAGATACCGTTGATATAGAGTTAAATCCAAGAAATTTTGGAAGAATTGCAGCACAAACAGCAAAGCAAGTTATAATACAAAAATTAAGAGAAGCTGAAAGAGACATAATATATGGCGAGTTTAATGAGAGAAAAGGAGAAATAGTTTCAGGAATAGTACAAAAAGCAGATACAGGAGTAATAATTTTAGATTTAGGAAAACTAGAAGGAATAATGCCTGCAAAAGAACAAATTCCAATAGAAAAATACAAAGTAAATGACAAAGTAAAAGCTTATGTTATAGATGTTGTAAGAGGCTCAAAAGGAGCACCACAAGTTATAGTATCAAGAACAGCAGGAGATTTTGTAAAAAAATTATTTGAATTTGAAATCCCAGAAATATATGAAGGATTAATAGAAGTAAAAAATGTAGCAAGAGATCCAGGAAACAGATGTAAAGTTGCAGTTCACGCACAAAATGAAAATATAGATCCAGTAGGTTCTTGCGTAGGACAAAAAGGTGTCAGAATTCAAAATATTATAAATGAATTAAGTGGAGAAAAAATAGATGTAATAGAATGGAATGAAGATCCTGCAATATTTATTTCGTCAGCATTACTTCCTGCAAAGGTAATGGCAGTTGATGTAAATGAAGAAGAAAAATCTGCAAGAGTTATTGTTCCAGATGATCAATTATCACTTGCAATAGGAAAAGCAGGACAAAATGCAAGACTTGCAGCAAAACTTACTGGATGGAAGATTGATATTAAATCGGAAACACAATTTAGAGAATTATTAGCAAAGATGCAAGAAGAAAATGAAGTAAATGAGGTTACCGAAGAAAATAATGAAGAATAGTAAAGAAACAAGAACGTGTATAGGTTGCAGAGAAAAGAAGAATAAAAGTGAGTTAATTAGGATAGTTAATTCAAAAGAAAAGGGAATAATTGTTGATTTAAAGAGAAAAGAACAAGGTAGAGGTGCCTATATATGTAAAAATGAAGAATGCTTTAAAAAAACTATAAAAAATAAAGGGTTGTCAAGAGCATTAAAAACAAATGTTAATGACGAGAATTATAACGAAATAAGAGGTGTAATGTTTGACTGATAAAGAAAAAATCTTGGGTATGATAGGACTTGCTGCAAAAGCACGGAAAAATTAGCTCTGGAATGGATGCAGTTATAAATGATGTAAAAAAGCAAAAAATTAAATTAGTAATTGTTGCAAGTGATACATCAGAAAAATCCAAAAAAAATATAAAATATGTTTGTACTAATTATGAGATTCCTTTAATAGAATTAAGTACAATGGAAGAACTGGGACTTGTAATTGGTAAGAAAAACAGAGCAATTATTGGAATAAAAGATAAAAGTTTTTCTGAGCGGAATAATGAAAAAATATAATGGGGGTGAATTGCTATGGGTAAAATAAAAATACACGAATTAGCAAAAAAATTAAATAAACAAAGCAAGGAAATTATGGATGTTGCGAATAAGCTTGGTTTAGAGATTAAAAGTCATTTGAATATTATTGACGAGAAAACAGCAGATAAAATAGAAGAACAATTAAATAGTAAAAAAAGTGATAATAAAGCTACACAAAAACAAGAAGAAACTAAGAAAGAAAAAGCAAATAGCACACCTGTTATAATTAGAAGAGAAGTAATTATTTCAGATGATGAACTTGCTAAAAGAGAAGAAGAGCAAAAAGAAAAAAGTCAAAAGGCAAGAAAAGATGTAGGATTTGTTGAAAGAAGCAATAATAAAGAATACAACATTGTATATAGAAACAAACCTTCTAAACCAATGACTGCTAGTGAATTGTTCGGATTTAGTACAAAACCAAAAGCTGAAGAAAAAGTAGTACAAGAAAAAAAGGATGTTGAAGTTAAAGAAGAAATGCCAAAAAAAGAAAAAATTGAAGAAAAACCACAAAACGTTGAACCTCCAAAGCAAGAACCAGTAGCTCAAGGGGCTCAAGTAGTTCAAACAGAAAATAAAAAGAATCCAGTAAATAATTATAAAGAACAACGTGAAGATAATAACCGTAAATTTGCAAATAATAGACCAAGATATGATAATAATAATAGAAGAAATTATGGAGATAACAATAATAATCGTCATCAAAATAATTTTAATAGAAATAATAATGGCGAAAATAATTATAATCGTAATAACAATAACTTTAGAAATCAAAATAGAAACAATTATGGTTATAAAAATCAAGGAAATAGACAAAATAATAATAATGATTATAGAAACAATAGAAGAACATTAGATGAAAAGGGAATAGAAAAAAATATAAAGAACATAATGGCACAAGAACTTGGAGAAAAAGAAAATACAAGAGACTACAATAGAAATATAACTAAACAAAAAAATAATAGAAATCAGTCTGATGAAACAAGACAAAGAAAAAATTCAAAATCAAGAAGAGATGAAGAATTTGACTCAGGAAAGCTTAAGAATTTAAAACAAGAAAATAGACTTTCTAATATGTTTGGCGATGAAGGTGGAATGTTAGATTATTATGATTTAACAACCGTAAGAGGCAAAAAAGGAAAGAAAAAGAATGTACAAGATGAAGAAAGAACAAAACAAAAAATATTTAAGCTAACTGAAATAACAATTCCAGAGTCAATTACAGTAAAAGATTTAGCTCAAGAAATGAAGAAAACCACAGGAGAAATTATAAAGAAATTATTAGATTATGGAATAATGGCTACATTAAACAATGAAATTGACTTTGATACAGCATTCCTTATTGCACAAGAGTTTGGCATAAATGCTATAAAGAAAGAAGTTGTAACAGAAGAAGATATATTGTTTGATGAGTCAGACGATAAGCCAGAAGATTTAAAACCAAGACCACCAGTAATAGTTGTTATGGGCCACGTAGACCATGGTAAAACATCATTACTAGATGCAGTTAGGTCAACACATGTTATAGAAGGAGAAGCAGGAGGAATTACTCAGCATATAGGAGCATACAAGGTTGAGATTAATGGTAGAGAAATAACTTTCCTTGATACTCCAGGACACGAAGCATTTACAGCAATGAGAGCAAGAGGAGCACAAGTTACAGATATTGCAATTTTAGTTGTTGCTGCAAATGATGGTGTAATGCCTCAAACAGTAGAAGCAATAAACCACGCTAAAAATGCAAATATCCCTATAATTGTTGCAATTAATAAGATTGATGTTGAAGGAGCAAACCCTGAAAGAGTTAAACAGGAATTAATGAAATATGATTTAGTTCCTGAAGAATGGGGTGGAAATACAGTATTTGTTGAAATCTCAGCTAAGAAGAGAATAAACATAGATGGACTACTTGAAATGGTGTTATTAGTTGCAGATGTTCAAGAATTGAAGGCAAACCCTAATAAACAAGCAAAGGGTGTTGTAATTGAAGCAAGACTTGACAAAACAAGAGGACCTATTGCTACAATGCTTGTACAACGTGGAACACTTGATGTAGGAGATACAATAGTTGTAGGCTCTGTTATAGGTAGAATAAGAGCAATGGTAAATGACAAAGGAAAAAAGGTTAAGAAAGCAGGTCCATCAACTCCAGTAGAAGTAATCGGTTTAACAGAGGTACCAGAAGCTGGCGAAACTTTCTATGAAGTTGAAGATGAAAAGACAGCTAAACACTTAATTGAAAAGAGAAAACGTCAAGAAAGAGAAAAGTCAATAAATGCAATGTCAAAGGTTAGTCTAAATGACTTATTCTCTCAAATTGAGAAAAATAAATTGAAACAATTAAATTTAATTGTAAAAGCAGATGTACAAGGTTCTGTTGAAGCTGTAACAAGTAGCTTAGAAAAAATATCGAATGATGAGGTTAAGGTTAAAGTAATACATTCTAATGTTGGTGGAGTTACTGAGTCTGATGTTACACTTGCAAAAGTTGCAAATGCAATAATTATAGCATTTAATGTAAGACCAGAACCAATAGCTAAAGATATGGCTCAAAAAGAAGGAATTGAAATAAAGCAATATTCTGTAATATATAAAGCAATAGAAGATGTAGAATCTGCAATGAAAGGAATGTTAGACCCTACATTTGAAGAAAAAGTTATAGGAAATGCAGAAATAAGACAGACCTTCAAAGTAAGTAATTTGGGAACGATAGCTGGATGCTATGTATTAGATGGAAAGGTAACAAGACATGCAGGTGTTAGAGTAATAAGAGATAATGTAGTAATACACGAAGGAAAACTTGCATCACTTAAGAGATTTAAAGATGATGTAAAAGAAGTAGTAGCAGGATATGAGTGTGGACTTCAAATTGAAAACTTTAATGATATTAAAGAAGGAGACACTTTAGAAATATTTGTAATGGAAGAGGTAAAGAAATAATGGAAAGAAGCAAGGAAAAAAGTTTTAGAGATTCAGTAAGAATGAAAGAACAAGAGAAAGTATATGAAGAACATGTTAAAAATGTAATGAGAAAAATTGCAATTCATAGACATGGTGCTTCATTAAGAAGAAGTGGAGAGGATAAAGATAATGTCAGGTAAAAATAATAATCGTCTAGGACGTATTGATGAGGAATTAAAAAAGGAGATTAGCAATATAATTAACTATGAACTTAATAATCCTAAGATTACAGGATTAATAAGTATTACGAGAGTAAAAATTACTCCGGATTTAAAGTATGCAAAAGTATATGTAAGTATTTTAAATTCAAAAAATTTAAAAGATACTTTTGCAAATATAAAAAAATCTTCAGGATATATTAGAACTGAGATTGCAAATAGAATTAATTTAAGGCTTACTCCAGAACTAATATTTGTACTAGACGATTCTATGGAGTATGGAGCAAGAATTGATAAAATTCTTAAAGATATTATACCAGAGAAAGGAAGTTCAGAAGATGACATTAGATAACATAAAAGAAGAAATACAAAAGGCAAATACAATAATAATATTAACTCACGAATCTCCAGATGGAGATGCAATTGGAAGCTCACTTGCAATGTATCAAGCATTAAAACAAATGGGTAAAGATGTTGACATAGTTATGCCAGAATATCCAAAAAATTTCGCATTTTTGCCATGTGCTGATGAAATAAAAATGGTTGGAAGAGATGATATAGTATATGATTTAGGTATAGCACTAGATTGTACTGATACAAATAGATTAGAGGGATTTGATCCATGGTATGAGGATGCAAAAGTAAAAATATCAATAGATCACCATGGAACAAATAGTATGTATGCTGACTATAATTATCTTGATCCTGCATCTCCTGCATGTAGCCAGATATTAATAGTTGTCTTAACTAGTATGGGAATAGAAATAAATAGAGATATTGGAAAATGTCTTTTAGCAGGAATAATAACTGATACAGGCGGATTTAGATATTCAGGAGTTACAACTGAGACATTTGAATTTGTTGCTGATCTTTTAAGAATTGGAGTAAATGTTTCTGAAATATATAAGAAAGTTTTGCAAGTAAAAACTAGAGCAAATTTTGAACTATCAAAGCTTGCAACAGATAGAATGGAATTTTTTGAAGATGGTAAAATAACATTTACATATATCACTAAAGAGGATGAAGAAAATGTCCATGCTGAGGCAGGAGACCATGAAGGCTTAGTAGAGATAGGAAGAGATTTAGAGGGAGTTGAAGTTTCTATATTTTTAAGAGAAATAGATAAGGGCTTTAAAGCTTCACTTCGCTCGAATGAATATGTAAATGTTGCAGAAGTTGCATCAATATTTAGCGGAGGAGGACACATTAGAGCAGCTGGATGTACAATTCCTTATTCATTAGAACAAGCCAAGGAAAAAATAATAGATAGAGTAAGGACATTTATAAAATAAGGTTAATTTATGGATGGAATTTTAATTATAAATAAAAAAGAAAATTATACATCACATGATATAGTATATAAAGTAAAGAAAGCACTTAATGAAAAAGTGGGGCATACAGGAACACTCGACCCACTTGCAACTGGAGTGCTTCCTTTGCTTATACGGAAAAGCAACTAAAGTATCAAAATACTTAATAAATCATGATAAAATATATGATGCAGAAATAAAACTTGGAATTAGCACAGATACTTTAGATAGAGAAGGAAAAATAGTAGAAGAAAGAAAAGTAGACAAAAATATATTAAATAATGAAAATGTAAATAAAGTTTTAAATATGTTTATTGGAAAGCAAGAACAAGTTCCTCCGATGTATTCAGCAATAAAATTAAATGGCAAGAAGCTATATGAATATGCACGAGAAGGTAAACAAGTAGAGATACAGCCTAGACAAATTGAAGTATATGACATAAAATTAAATAAAATTGATGAAGAAAGTAATACAATAGACATAACAATAAGCTGTTCTAAAGGTACATATATTAGGTCTTTATGCTATGATATTGCAAAAGCTTTAGGTAACATTGGATATATGAATAAACTAAATAGACTAAAAGTTCGGAGAATTTAATATAGAGAATGCAGTTACTTTAGAGGACATAATAGACAATAAAGATAGTAAAGAGTTTTTTGAGAAAAATTTAATATCAGTAGAAAGCATTTTAAAAGATAAAAAGTGTATTACTTTAGATGATAAAAAATTAGAACTATTTCTAAATGGAGTTAAACTAAAATGTACCTTAGATGATGGTATATATAGAGTATATAGTAAAGATAAAACATTTATTGGAACATGCGAAATAAAGGAAAAAACGTTGAAAAGAGATGTGATAATGTAGGTATATCCTAAAAAAAGAATTCCTCAATTTAATTTTGAGGAATTCTTTTTATCTAATCAGCACAAACAAAGGACGTCGAGGCACTTTGTTCACCCCAAATAATTGTTACATCTCCTGTTCGCCAGGTATAAAATAATCAACTATACCATATATAAGAGCACCAATTATTGCTGCCATCCAAGATATTGAATATCCAGCAACGAAGAACTGTGTAACATATAGGGTTATAACAGCTAAAACAAAACCAACGAAACCTTTACCAAAAGGACTTGCATGTAAACCTGTAAATTTTACTATTAGATAGTCAATTACTGTTAAAACTATTGCAGCTATTGCTAATGACCAAATATTATTTATAGAAAATCCGGGTGTAAAGAATGCAGTTATAGCTAATACTATTGCTGCAACAACAAGTCTACCCACTATTTGCCAAGCTGTATTTCCAGTATTACTTCTTGAACTTGTTTGATTGTTTTCCATTTTTGAACCCCCTTAATTTTTTAAACGAAATAGAAATTTTCTTCAAAATTTCTATTTCATTAAAATGCTATAATCGCTAGCCTTTGAGATTTTCTCGGCTTTTGCCTCGAAAACTCAAATTGGCAAGAACAAAGGGCGCCGAGGCGCTTTGTTCTTTCAATTAATCGAAAGAAAAATCTTTCAGATATATTATGAACTAAAAAATATTTTTTTATACAAAATGAGAATATTTTAATCGTAAAATGCTAAAAATATAAGTAAATTTTGAAAAAAAGGTGAAAATTTATGTTAGTCACATTCGTTAGATCAATAGTGCTTTATATAATAATTTTGATAATAATGAGGTTAATGGGAAAAAGAGAAATAGGGCAATTACAACCATTTGAGCTTGCAATAGCAATATTAATTGCAGACTTAGCTTCAATACCAATGACAGAAACTGGTATTCCTTTACAAAACGGTATAATTCCTATTTTAGGTTTATTAGTTATGCATTTAATAATATCTGTACTTAATATGAAAAGTATACATGCGAGAGAAATAATATGTGGAAAGCCAACAATATTAATTTACAGGGGAAAAATAATTGAGAATGAATTGAGAAAAGAAAGAGTTACTATAAATGAATTAGAAGAAAGACTTAGAGGAAATAATGTAAGCTCACTAGGAGATGTAGAATATGCAATACTTGAAACAAGTGGTGGACTTACCGTAATACAAAAACCAAACAAAAGAACTACAATACCAGAAGATTTTGGAATAAATCCAGAATATGAAGGAATACCTTACGATTTAGTAGTAGATGGGATTGTTATGTATGAGAATTTAAAGAAAATTGGAAAAGACTATAATTGGCTAAAAAAGGAAGTAGGAAAATTTGGAATGAGCCCCGAACAAGCATTAATTGTTACATTAGATGGAAAAAATCAAATGTTTTGTCAAAAGAAGGACTGTTTTACAAAGCAGTAATAATTGTTTTGAGTAATAAGAAATTTTAGAATTAATTTTTTTAGTCTAAAGAATAGTTTTGGTTTAGGCTTAGGAAAGTAGGTAATATATTTGAAGAAGGAAATACTTATATGTGTAATTGTAGTTATTCTAATTGTTGTGCTTAATGCAGTTACAGAAAAAAATACACAAAATGTTCTAGGTAAAATTTCATCTGATTTTAGTGAAATGCACGAATACGTAGAGCAAGAAGATGATGAGAAATTAAAGAAAAAAATTAATGAAGTTATTGAAATTTGGGAAAAAGAAAGTGATAAACTATCATTTTATATAGAACACGAAGAATTGGAAAAAGTAGAAATGTATATTTGGGAAATAAACAGTAATATAGAAACAAAAGAGTATAGTATGGCTATGCAATCATTAGACACATGCGACTTTATAATAAATCATATTATGGATAAAAATAAACTTGAGTTAAAGAATATATTTTAATTAATACATTGACAAATTTCTTTTTTGTGATATTATACTAAGAAAATATAAAAAAGGAAGAAAAAAAGATGTTAGATGAAAAAAGATTAAAAGAAGAGAGTGAAAAGGCAATCTTATGGATAAGGGAATATGTTCAAAAATCAAAGGCAAAAGGTGTTGTTGTAGGAAATAGTGGAGGTAAAGACTCTGCAACTGTACTTGCTATGGCAGTTAATGCTTTAGGTAAAGAAAATGTGCTTGCTGTATCAATGCCATGTAATTCTATTAATTCAGATTTCGAAGATGCTAGTCTTGTAGCTAATACTTTTGGTGTAAGACAAATAAAAGTTGATTTAAGCAATACTTTTAAAGAAATGGAGAGTAGTATTAATTCTAAACTTAAAGAGATAAATAATGATGATTTAAGCAAAGAATCTTTAATTAATATTAAACCAAGATTAAGAATGACAACATTGTATGCTATTGCACAGAATTTAGGATATTTGGTAATAGGAACGGGTAATCTTTGTGAAGCAATGGTAGGATATACAACGAAATGGGGAGATAACAGTTATGATTTTAACCCTATTGGAAATTTTACAGTAGATGAAGTGCTTAAGATAGGAAGAATATTAGGTGTGCCTGAAAAAATATTAAAGAAAGCACCAAATGACGGCTTAGGAGGACAAACAGATGAAGAAAAGATGGGCATCAAATATTCACAAATTGCTGATATGATAGAGAAAGGCACAACAGATGAAGAAGTAAAGAAAAAAATAATTGAGAAATATAAAGCATCTGCACATAAAAGAGAAAAAGTACCTGTATATACTTTTGAAAGAAAAAATTATTTACTAGAAGTTTAAGAATAAAAGGAGAATTAATATGGAACAAGAAAAAATGGAATTATTAGCTGATTTTTATGAATTTACTATGTCAAATGGCTATTTTTTAAGAAACCAAAATGAAATAGCATATTTTGATATATTTTTTAGAAAGGTACCAGATGGTGGTGGGTATGCAATAGCAGCTGGGCTTGAGCAGATTATAGATTATGTTAAAAACTTAAAATTTTCTAAGGAAGATATTGAGTATTTAGAAAAACAAAAAATATTTTCGAAAGAATATCTTGAATACTTGCAAAACTTCAAATTCACAGGAGATATTTGGGCTGTTCCAGAAGGAAGTGTTGTTTTCCCTAATGAGCCTCTTATAACTGTTAGAGCACCAATAATAGAGGCACAGCTTTTAGAAACAATGCTTTTGTTAATAATAAATCATCAGAGCTTAATTGCAACTAAAACTTCAAGAATTGTAAGAGCAGCAAAGGGAAGAACTGTTATGGAATTTGGAGCAAGAAGGGCACATCGGAACATCTGCTGCAATTTATGGAGCAAGAGCTTCTATTATAGGAGGAGCTGTACGGAACGTCTTGTACTTTGACAGCAAAAATGTTTAACGTACCTGCAAGTGGAACTATGGCACATAGCTGGATACAAAGCTTTGACAGTGAATATGAGGCATTTAAAGCTTATGCTGAAATTTATCCTAGAAGTTGTACATTCTTGGTAGATACATATAACACTTTAGAAAGTGGTATACCAAATGCAATAAAGGTATTTGACGAAGTTTTAAAGCCACAAGGAATTAGACCAGTAGCTGTAAGGCTAGATAGTGGAGATTTAGCATATTTATCTAAGAAGGTTAGAAAAATGCTTGATGATGCAGGATATCCAGATTGCAAGATATGTTTAACTAACTCACTAGATGAATATTTAATAACTTCATTGATTGAACAAAAGGCACAAGTTGATTCATTTGGAGTAGGAGAAAATTTAATTACAGCTAAAAGTGATGCTGTATTTGGTGGAGTATATAAACTTGCTGCTGTTGAAAAGAACGGAAATATCGTACCTAAGATAAAGATAAGCGAAAATGTAGATAAAATTACAAATCCAAGCTTTAAAAAGGTATGTAGATTTTATTCGAAAGATACAGGCTTTGCTTTAGCTGATGTAATAATGTTAAAAGATGAAGAAGTTCCAGAAGAAATTTACGAAATATTTGATGAGCATAATACTTGGAAGAGAAAGAAACTTACAAATTATTATGTTAAAGAATTACAAGAAAAAATATTTGAAAATGGTAAGCTTATATATAAATCTCCTACCCTAGAAGAAATTGCAAAACATTCAAAAGAGGAACTTCAGACAATATGGGATGAGGTAAAAAGATTAAATAATCCTCAAAAATATTATGTTGATTTATCACAAAAGTTATATGATTTGAAGACAAGTATGCTAAATAAATAAAAGTGGCTGTGGAAAAATCCACAGCTTTTTGCTTCTCTATTTATAACTTTCAACAAACAATGCTTTTGCAATATAAGGTGTAACTTCATCTATATCATACCAGCCAGAGCTTTTATAATCATTTTCTAAGCCATTTGGATTAGAAATGTATACTTTTTTTGTATCAGCATCACTTGCAAGAAGTACCATATAATGTGAAGCAGTAGTCCAACGGTTTTCTTCTGGTTTATTCCAAACACATATAATTATTGGTCTATTAGTACTTAAATACTCTATTATATATTCATTAGATAAATGAACAGAATCATAATAAAAGTCAGTATTTTTTATTCCAAAGGTTTTAGATAATTCTTTTGAAATTTTATCTCCATTAAGTACAGGATAATATTTTTTTCTTAAATCTTCAGGAGTATAGTTTTTTCCATATCCACTTAGGACAATTGACATTGCAGTAATACCACAGCCACTATTTTCCATATCTGCATCCCAGTATTTATTTTGGCTCCAAGAAGATGTACCATTTTGTTTATATTCTTTATATACTTTCAAATTATCATTTACAGTTGTAAAAGTTGTAAAATATCCGGTCTTTGTCTGATACTTTTTCCTGTCCGCTTCCCACCGTAATTTTCATTTATATCTTCTTTAATAATCTTATATTTGCTTTCATCAACTAAAGTACTTGTGGTGCTTGTCCCAGTTCCCTCTGTGATATTATTTGTAAAATATGTTATGCTAGATTTGATACATATGTATAGTATTAATGCAAATATTGATAAAACCAAAATTAAGCGTTTTAAATTTACTCTAAATCTTCTATTACGTTTCCTCAAAATAATGCCTCCTTAAACATACATTATTATTGCTACATTTTTATTATACAAAATAAATATTAAAAAACCTTTAAGAAAATATTAAAATTTTCTTAATTCGTATTGCAGTTTGTAAAAAGGCTACAATACGAATTAAAATAAAGGCATATTATAGATATTTTTTTAAAGTTTCTATGCTATCTTCTTGCATTACAACAAAGTCATTTAAAATATTTTTAACATCAGGTGCAGCATCTTCGTTTTGATTTAATAGACGTCTTCCTTCAATTATTCCCATATTAGTACCCTGCATTAAAAGCTCTGATAATTTAGATGTAGTATCATCTGTCATAGTTTTCATTTGAATTCCATACCAAGTCATCATTTTATTCATTGCATTTATTTCGTGTGGTTCTTTGTCGCTATAATTATCATATACGTCATTAACTCTTTGTGAAATCTTTTGGTATTTTGTATATTCTGTGTTAAGAACTTTTTGAAAATCAGCATCAGTAGCCTTTTCCTTAACATAAGAAATTGCTTCCATTCCCATTGTTGCACCCTTATTTACTTCATCTAAGATATTTAAGTTTTGATTTTCCATAATTAATCACATTCCTTTCTAAGGCATAAATCTGGTTGGAAAAGAATAATTATTTTTCAACCTTTAACCTCCAATATATTTGATAAATATATTATTGACAAAAATACAGAAATTATTAATAAAATTGTGAAATATTTAATAAAATGGTAAAGAAAGGAAGTGAAGCATGAATAAAATAGGAATATATGTGAAGTCAATACTCATTCCGGTAATTGTAGGGGGAGTTGTTGGAATTATAATTTCAGGATTTATTGATTATGATGTTATGCAAAAACCATTTTTAGCTCCACCAAGTATCCTCTTTCCAATAGTCTGGACTATTCTTTACATACTAATGGGAGTATCCTATGGAAGATTAAAGTCTAAAGAATTAACAGATGAAAAGACAGATTTAATATATTATTTGCAACTTGTAGTAAATGCATTATGGTCAATATTTTTCTTTGTATTTGATTGGCAGTTATTTTCATTTCTTTGGATAATATTACTTGATATATTAGTTGTGATAATGATTGCTATTTTTTATTCAAAAGATAAATTAGCTGGATTACTTCAAATTCCATATTTAATTTGGATATTATTTGCAAGCTACTTAAATCTTGCAATATACTTACTTAATAGATGATAAGTAAAGCTCTAGTTACAGGAAAATGGGTTGTTTCAATAGAATAGCAGAAATGATTTATTTTTAGAGCTTTGGTGTCGCAGTCTACAAATTAAATATATAATGTAGACTGCTCCATTCGCCCTACGCTACGCTCCGGTTAATCGCTTACGCAGCTCTTTCAAATAAATCATTTCTGCTATTCTTTAATATAAAACCATTGTCTAGTAACAAGCTCTAGGTTTTCTAGAGCTTACTTTGTTCTTGATAAAAATTATGCTTTATGATAAAATTGTTTTTGTATAGGAAAAAACATATAGCATTAACAAAGGGGATAAAGTATTAATGAGTAAAGTATTAATTTTATCTTGCGGAACTGGTGGAGGGCATAACTCAGCAGCTCTAGCAATAGAAGAAGCATTGAAAGAAAAAGGAATAGAAGCAAATTTTGTTGAATACCTAAGTATTATAAATGTCAAAATAAAAAATCGGTATTAATAAACTATATCTAAAATCTACAAAGGCAAATGGTAAAGCATTCAAGGTTGTATATCATTTAGGAGAATTATATCAGAAGACAAAACTTAAATCTCCAGTATATGAATTAAATAGATTAGGTAAAGAGAAATTATATAAATATATAATTGATAATAAATATGACTATGTTGTAACTACACATCTTTTTGCTGCAGAAGCTTTAACATCTATAAAAAAGGACAACCCAATACATTTTATGGCAGTTGCAACAGATTATGTAAGTATACCATTTTGGGAGGAAACTAATCCTGATTATTTTGTAATTCCAAGCAAAGATTTAATTCAAGATTTTGTAAATAGAGGAATTGAAGAAAATAAGTTACTTCCTTTAGGTATACCTACTGGAAAAAGTTATAGACAAGCTTATGAAAGTTCTAAATGTAAAGAAGAATTAGGTTTAGAGCAAGATAAAAAATATGTGCTTATTTTAACTGGAAGTATGGGCTTTGGAAAAGTTGTTGAAATGTTAAAAAGGTTATTAAATGAAATAAAAAATATTACGTTTATTGTATCATGTGGCAATAATATAAAACTTTATGAAAATTTAAAAGAAATATACAAAGATAACGATTTTGTTATACCAATTCCATTTACTAATAATTTAAGCAAATATATGGTATGTTCTGAAATTGTTCTTAGTAAACCAGGAGGACTTACTACAACAGAAATTAGCACTTTAGGTAAGCCATTTATTCATACTATGCCAATTCCTGGATGCGAAAACTATAACGCAAATTTTTTCTCTAAAAGAAAAATGTCACTTAAATGTGATACAATAAATGAAGTAGTAGAGAATACAAGAAAATTATTAGAAAATAAAGAATTACAAAAAGAAATGATAGAAAACCAAAATAGATATATAAATAAAAATGCTAGTATTGATATAGCAGATAGAATTATTGAAGAGTGTAGAGGTAAAGATGAATATTGTAACTCAAGAAAGAATAATTGAAGAAGAAACGACAGTTAATGAGGAAGATACTGATGTTATAAAGCTTTGGGAACCTTTGAAATTTGAGATTGATGAAAACTATGAATATATCCCAAAAGGCAAGATATTTAATTTCTTTTCTAATATATTGTACAATGTAATAGCTCTGCCAGTATTAAAAGTTTTAACTAAGATAATATATGATTTAAAAATTGAAGGAATAGAAAATATTAGAGACTTTCAAGGAGGAGCTGTTACTGTATCAAATCACGTTTTAATATTAGATTGTGCTATGGTAGGAATTGCATGTGGATTTAAGAAAATATATTATACTACAAGAGAAGGAAGCTTTAAAATACCATTTGTTAGAAAGTTAATTAAATTATTAAGAGCAGTACCTATTCCGAGCACAATAAATAACAAAAGGTATTTTACACAAAGTATAAATCAAGTCTTAAAGGAAGGCAAGCTTGTACACTTTTATCCAGAAGCAGCACTTTGGCCTTACTGTGAAAAAATAAGAAAATTTAAATATGGGGCATTTAATTTTGCTGTTCAAAATGATGTACCAATAATTCCTATGGTTTTTAAATTTAGAGAGGCTAAAGGGATAAGAAAAATATTTAAGAAAAAACAAGATGTAACTCTTAAAATACTTGAGCCAATTAAACCTGAGTATGTATATGAAGATAGAAGAGAAAATGAAGAATTATTGAAACAAAAAGTACATGAGATGATGGAAAAAGTTATTATAAGATAATGATTTTAGTCAAAAAAGTTTTCATTACCTTTGGAAGGAATATATTTAATTTGACTCGTTCCTTGTTGGTCGTCTCCTAAGAGAACTGTATGGAGCTTCGCTCCACAGTCTCTAAGTCGCTCCCATGCTACGCGTCACTTCGTAAATTAAATATATTCCTTCCAAATGGATTTAAAACAAACCATTATCTCGTAACCAAAATCCTATGAAATATTTTGTAATATATTTACAAATGAGGAAAAAATTGTTATAATCGTAGTTGAAAATTAAGAGAAAGTAGGTTTAAACATGAAAAGTCTTGAAAGCCTTGAGGCTGTACACACACACACACACACACACACACACGGATATTCTAAGTAATATAATTGCTAATAATAGCAAGACTTTTTGTATATTTAAAAATAAAAGAAACTTAAATTATAACTGTTTATACTAGCAGTTATAGTTTAGGTTTCTTTTTGCTTTCTAAAAATATAATAAAAGGAGAAAATAAAAATGGATATTGAAGAATTTATAACACAAAGAGATGAAGCAGTTGACCAAGTGGCAAGTGTAAGAGAACTAACAAATTTATCAAAAAATGTAGGAATGAATGTGATAACATCACTTATACCTACTTTAATTATGATAATAGTCATAGTTTGTATTATTAGAAAAGTAAAAAAGAATAAGGGAAACAGTACAAAACAAACTAACAATAGTAAATTTAATAGTGAAGAAAAACAAAAAGTAAAAGATTATAAAATAGATTCATGGGCAGAATTTATAAAAATTGCTGTAATTTCAGGAATTTGTGGATATATAGGATATTTGTTAGGTGCTAAAACAGATGAATGTTTTGTATATGTTTGGTTTGCAGCTGGATTGCCTTGGGGATATAATGTAATGGACAAAGTAATAGATGATATATCAGAAATATATTTTGCTTTATCTAGTTCGACATTATGGTTGGTTATGGTTATTATAAAATTCGCATTAGCATTAATGCTAGGAGCTATTATAATGCCTATAAAAATAGTAATTTCTTTATATCATATTATGCAAGCACATCAATTATCAAAAGAAGTAAATTCTGCAGAGAGCTTTGTAGAGCAGAACAAAGAAGAGATTATTAATGAAGCTAAAGAAATGCCAGACATCAAAGTTAAAGAAAAAGGAAATGAACTAGAAAAAATGAAAACTTTAAAAGAATTAATGGATGAGGGGATAATAACGCAAGAAGAATTTGAAAGTAAGAAGAAAGAAATTTTAAATAAAATGTAATGAAGGATGTAATTTATTTATGCCTCCTATTTTTATATCTCCAAAACTTTATTTTTGAAATGATGCTTTTTGCACAATTAAATCAATAAAGAACAAATAAATAAAAAAATGCAAACCATATTTTATGGATATTTGATATTTATAAAGTATGGTTAATTTTTTTAATAAAAAATTAATAATTATAGTGGTGATATGTTATCAATTAACAGATATTTAGTTACAATTCACAGCCCCAATAATAAAAACAATTGTAATATTAATGTAATGAAAACTTAATAAAAAAATGTATAT
>CANQLH010000033.1 GCA_947624655.1 uncultured Clostridia bacterium
TATATGATGTAAAATTATTTGTCATTTCCCCATTGTTACCGTTTTGTTACTATTATTAACTATTTTGTAATAAAATAACTATTGACAAAAACATCTTTTTATGCTATACTTAATTCATAAAGAAAGGAGGAAATATCATGAAGAACGATATTTCAAAAGTTAAAGTTATAGAGATAACATATGATTCTGACAGTGTAGATGCTTATGCAATATTTGATTATTCTGAAGCAGAATGTATTGCATCTTGTACTAGACTTGATAAAGGTTGGGATTTTTTGGTAAAAGATGGAAATGATACAAAACAATTTAAACTGGAAGTTGATTTTACATCTAATCAAGTGGTACAAATTATTAGATCTTATTTTAGAGCAAAATTACTACAATAAGGAGGTATAAAAATGTTAAAGTCAAATAGTAAAAAATACCGCGAAAACATCCGCGCATATATCGTGGAAAACTTCAACCCGGAGTGGTACACAAAAACACCGCCGGAAACATTTTTAGAAATCGCTTGTTTTATTCTTCATGATTTCCGATCTGAAAAATACCATATTCCGGAGGATCTCAGCTATTATCATAGCGAGTTCGATGCCTTTTCGGATTGGTGTGCTGGACTTCCGACTTTGCTTAATACTTGTTATTTTTACAATCGTTCAGCCGTGGACGATCTCTGTAAGATACTTGAAGAGCCAGCAGAAGAAAAAGCACGCTACACCGAAGAACAGGCCGTAAACCTTTTAACGAGTATGATCTATATAGAATTGTTGAGAGCAGAAAATGAGATGCGTGGTCTGGGGCGGATAAAATGAAAATCTTTATTTTTTCAGCTATTGCTTTTGTGATTGTTTGTTTCTTATATGCGTTTTCTTTAAAGAAATGCATAGATAAAAACAAAAAATTTGCAAAAAAAGAAGATGCAATATATCATCAATGTTCCATCCGTGGAACGCGCTTTTCTAGGTGCCTAAAAGGCCGTGCAAGCCATCTTTCACCGGGGGAGGTAATATATCTAGGTAATTCAGAATGGGCCATCATACGGTCGTATAAGGACGATTTAGAGCGATATAAAATACAAAAAGGCATTTATGTTGATGGCACATTTTGCAAAACAGATCAAAATGAATATTACATGTCCGTATTAGAATTACAATCATGTGAAAGAGCATAGGAGGTTATTATGCGAATTAAAAAAGTAATTGTAGAAAAAGACGGAAAAATAGAATCCAAATTTGTATGCGGAAAGAGTACACAAAGAATTAGAAAAGAACTAACCAATTCAAACAACAAAATACTGGCTATGTTAGATTTTCCTTTAGAACTAACAGAGAGATTTAAAAGCGATTTATTTAAAGCTCTTTTAGATCATACAAACATACCACCAGAAATAGTAAATGACGTATTATCATACATTCTTGAAGAAATGACATATAAAAAGGAGAAATAAAATGTTATTCTTATTTATATTTTTAATCATCATAGGCGTTTGTACTCCCGTAATGTGTTTAACAGGACTAGCCTTGATATCACTTTTAAAAGAAATATCTGAAAAAATAGACATATGGAGGGATCTAAAATGAAGAAATATGAAATGTTACAGAATGATACCAAAAAGTTACCAGATGGAAAAATCTTATATCGTATCCGTGCGCTACGGGATGTTTGTAATGATATTACGAAAGGCACCATTGGCTGCTATATTGAAAAAGAAGAAAATCTTTCTCATGAGGGGTTTTGTTGGGTTTATGGTAATGCACAGGTTTATGATAATGCTAGCGTTCGTAACTATGCTTCAGTTTCTGATAACGCCACTGTTAATTGCAATGCTATTATAAAAGATGAAGCTATGATATCTGATAGTGCTTTTGTTACTGGCAATGCTGTTGTAGATAGAAACGCTTTTGTAGGGGGCTGGGGTTGTGTTTATGACGATACTAAAATAACTGATCATGCGATTGTATGTGACTATGCTAAAATTTCTGGAGATGCTATTTTACGTTTTTATGCTGTAATATCTGGAAGAGCTCGTATAGATTTAAATGCTATAATTAGCGACGAAACCGATTATTTCACGGTTGGCCCTATTGGATCAAGGTACGATTTTACAACTTTTTATATGTCAAAATATGGAAATATAGAGGTATGTTGTGGTTGTTGTAATGTAAGTATTGATGAATTTGTCAAACGTGTTAAAGAAGTATATGGAGAAGATACGAAATACGGACAAACATACATGATGGCCGCTGATCTGGCACGAAAACAAATATTATCAAAATAAACTAAAAAGAGAGGATTAAACCTCTCTTTTTAATTATTAGGATAAATTCCAACGAACCCGCCAACAAACGGTGTTTTACAAGTACTTAGATAATTTTCTGCTTCAATCCTAGTAGCAGTTTTCCAAGAAATTGCAGTTAATTTTGCTGAACTATCTGAAAAAGTTCCATAAACCACATTATCAGGAACGATATGTATACCAGTCACATCATTATAATCAATATAACAGCATTTAGGCGGAATAATCAATATACCGCCATTCGGTGTACTTTCCTCTGAAATGATAATATGAATTGTAGTCATGTTTACAAATCTTGTATATCTAGTAGGCTCATCAAAATTACTCAAAGCATTTTTAGGATTACTCCAAATTTCATTTGTTATCCCACTAATATAAGCTGTTTTAGATTTACTATACGGCCTATAATCATCAGTTGTAAGGAAAACTGTGCCAATTTCTCCTAAATGCGGATGATTATTATCAAACAATAGTGCCTGATCATAATGATCACCATTAAATATTCGGTTAGCGCGTATATTCAAAGCACTAGAAACAATAGGAGCATGAGCAAGAATATTCTCTTGACTAACCTCTAAAACATCGATTTCACGGCCTTTAGTAGGATTATGTGTGAAAACAGCCTTACCTGGAAAAGAAACCTGTATATTATTGTTATCTTTATTTTTAATTTCAGGATAGGTATAATCACTTCCGCCTAAATTATCCGATTGATATTTATATATTGTCATTTTCTCCGTGTGCATAACGGGTGCGGCAACCATAGTAGGAGCATTTTTACCGCCCGTGATGATAACATCATCATTCACCCATTTAGCACCGGAATCTTGCCTAGAGACACGAACAGCATACCCGGCTTGTATATGTCCTACAGGATAGTTTTCTTTTTTAACAATACCAATAGATACAGTATCACTACCAGCGTTAAACGCATCACCATCCACATTTATATTAAGTCTACCGGTCATGGTGTCTCCGGTTTTCTTAACATAATCTTTCAAATCAAGCTTATCCAATTCAGCTTTAATAAGATCAGGGATAGACGCAGAAAGAGTTGCCAACTCGCTAGACAAATTAGAAACATTACCACTAAGCGTATTCAGATTAGACTGCACGGTGGCAACACTAGAAGCAATATCCGTAATATCATTTGTCATAGAAGTAACACTTGTTTCCAGTGTATCGATTCTAGACGACAAATCATTTTCCTTTGTTTTAGCTCTATTTATTTCTGCACTCAAATCTTTATTAGTCTTTGTAATACTTGCAGTAAGCGTAGAGATCTGATCATCAATATTTTGATTGATAGATTCTACCTGTTCTGCAATAGCCTTTTCTACTTCTGAAGAAATACTATTTTTAATACTTTCTTCTTCCGCTTTTGCCCTTGCCGCTTCTGTATCAATATTATTTTGAAGAACCTTTTCAGCCGTATCCGCTCTATTCTTTTCGATTGTAATTTTACTTTCTAGCTCATCCTCCGCGCTAGTAGCTCTAGATTCCTCTGCGCTAACAGCGGCGGTTAAAGTAGCCTCAGCCTGTTCTGCTCTATTCTGTTCCGTATTGATCTTATCTTTAAGCACCTGTTCTTGAGCAGTTGCTCTTGTTTTCTCGCTATTTATTTTAGTCTCTAAATCCTTTTCGGCCGCTTTCGCTCTAGTAGTTTCATCATCTATTTTTTCAGTCAAAGTTGAAACAGATTCTTTAATGCTATTTTCTTCTTGTGTAGCTCTGCTTATTTCATTTGTGATTTTAGTATCAAGCGCACCCTCTGCAGTAGTAGCTCTTTGTTCTTCATCCTTTATTTTTTGTTCCAATTGTTTTTCAGAGGAAGTGGCTCTTTCCACTTCCTCCTCAATTTTACCGACTACTTCGTTATATTTACTAACAATATCTTCTTCAAGCTGTGCAAACTTTACAGCTTCCTTATCTGCCATCTCACCATATTTAAGGGTTAAGTCTGCAAGCTCATCCTGATAATCATTATCATAATACTTTTTTTTAGACCAATAGAAGAACGCCATTCCGCTGTCCGCGCTTTCACCGAGTGGCATAACCTCAGATCCTTTATCAAGGCACGCACAACTATCGCCTTGAGCAAGCTCAAACGCAATCTGCGCACCAAACTTGATAATAAACTGTCCAGCTTCTTTAGAAGTCATACCATTTGACGGATTTTCACCAACATTCTTATTAACACACAGTACAACAATCTCGCCGGTAGTATAATTCTGCCCGATCAGAATACGAGCCTGCTTCGTATCATAGTTAGGAATTTGGCGAAGCTCATTAGTAAGAGATACGCCATTTTGCACAGATAAACCACTACATCCGATAGCATACTCAATCCCATTAGCAATCAACTGATCAGTAGTAACATCAGAGGACTTATATGCCTGCATAACACCTCTTTTAGTGATAGCAAGGGTATACCCCTTTTTAACATCCGAGCTGGCATACGGAATACCTTTTACAATAACATGCCCAAAATACCCATTTTCTTCGTCTTTCGGCATAGCTACAAACATCTTATCCGCAACAGTCTGAGCCGACGCAGAATAGATATTTTCAGAGATTTTAGCATTTGTACTATTATCATACGCAGTTCGCAATCTAATCTTGATAGGCCGTCCATGCTTATCAACCGGCTTTCTCCTGATAACGGTATAATACGACTGCAACTCACTATCATACCCGCGCTCCGTTTTAACAACGTCATCCGCATAAAAGCTTCCAGTCTGTTTAGCAGCGCACCGGATATCATTAAGTGTCTGATAGCAATTAGCCATCACATTATTATAAGTAGAAATGCACACATTAACCTTGTCGGACAGATTTTGCATACACTCATACAAATCCTGCCCACGAATAACCGACGGAACAGGCTTCATGGGATGATACGGATGGTGATGATGGTGGTGCTCATGCTCCGGAGGTGGACAGCACTCTTTTTCATCCGGAATGAACACATCTACATTTTCACTATAGAAATCTTTCATTTTACTCAACTACTCCTTTCAGCATACAAACATTTTGTTCAAATGATCCGGTATATCATACAATCCAAAGAACAATGTAGACAGATCAGCAATGATCATCATATCAATGTTTAGTATGGTATCCCTAAAATCCATAAGCAATTTAGACGGGTTAGTCAGCTTATAACCACTTTCAGTATATTCAATCGCATTATCTTTTCCCCTCTCCCCCGCAAGCTCATTGAACATCTTTCGTTCAATTTCAGCCTGTTCAGAAGCGGCATTATACGATTTAGTATTGGTATTAACATTACTATCAGTATTCATAGAAGTATTATTTTGATAGGTTTCCGTATCAGTTGTAGTAGTTACTTCATGCTCTACATCATTTTCTATACGTTTAGTCCCGTCATTTTCAGTAGAATTTTCATTTTTATGAATGGTATCATTACGACTATCCGTTTGATTAACAGTATTATTTCCATTTTCCGTACTATTTTCAGTCATATTTTCGTTATAATTATCATTTTTATTTTTATCATCCGTATTATTTTCCGTTATCGTATTATCTTCCGTATTCGTCTTATTTATATCAGTAGTAACAGTTTTTCCAAAATCAGTTGTTTCATTATTCGTTTCATTACCATTCGTTTTAGTAGTATCAAGTGTTTTATTTAATGTAGTGGCATATACATTAGCACCATTAGAAATTTGACTTTCTTCACCAGATTCTGCATTATAGGTAAAGAGCGATACCTGCGGAGTATCAGAGAACAAATCCAGTTTATCCTCATTAGAAGTAGAGGTAGTAGTCTTATTACCTGTTACCGTTTCAGACCCGCCCTCTGTAGCGGTCTGTTTTTCAGTAGCAGTTTTTGATATATCCTCTTTTCTATTTTTAGCATATGTATTATTTTCAGTAACAGTCCCAATATGCTCTGTATTATCTGTCTTTTCCTTTGTTAATTGCGTTTTTTCAGTCTTTTCAATCGTAGCCTTAGTTTCATTCGTTTCATTAGCATCCAAGTTTTTAATCTTATCCGTATTTGTAGTTTCATCAATATCCAAAGTTTTATTTGTGTCAGCACTACCATTATTCTGCTTTGTATATTCATTTGTTCCCTTTTCTTTCTTCTCTAGGACATTATTACCAATTACTTCTCCATCACTATTCCTAGACACATTACTGGAATTAAACTCACTTTCGCTATCAATAGTAGTATGCTTTTCCTTTTCTGCTCTTGTTTCACTATGCACATATCTAAAATTTTCCAAAGGATTAAATTTGAGCATAGCACTTTCATACAATTGATTATAGTACGGCATAATCTCATCCATTTTTCTTTCAAGATAGAAGCTAAACCTATCAGGGGTTTCTGCTCCTATCTCTCTAAACCAAAAATGATTGATTATTTTACGATTAAGAGTATCCCTATAACTTTCAGAGAAGATTGGATAATGGTTCAATGGCAACTGATATCCACGCTGATACAATTCCTTTACCGTGATACTATACTCACTCATTCTCTTCCACCGTCCCATCATCCAAATAATTCTCAAGGAACATGCTATCAAACTCAACATCAATATCAAGACCAAACATACGATTGATCATTTCGCACGCTTGTTTTCTAGCTTTGAGTTCAATCTTCCTATTAGCAAACACATCTCCCAAATTACTTTCAATCTCACCAGTTATTTTGCGTTCTTTCTTTTCCTCACCAGAATTTTCAATACCCAAGAACGTCAAAGCCCTATTCCATTCAAAACTAAACGCCTTTTGCAGATCACCAACCAGATACGGCGCTCCTGTATTTAGTACTTTAATTCCGTCAAGATTAAAACTTTTATCCCCAAGAATAACCGGCGTATTTCCGTTATAATTTTTATATGCGTTCAAATAAGACAGTCTTTGGTCCTCATCACAACTAATCGTTATCGGGGTTTTCTGTGCGTGTAAATTGATATCGATTGTTCTTTGAATATTAGTTAACCTCTTAGCAAACTCATTGATATATAGCATAGTAGGTTGCCTAAGGTAATTATTATAAATAATAACGCTATCCTTATTATCTCTCCTAGCTTGAAAGCCATTAGTAGCATACGCTTGTCGTAGAATGGGGTTTCTATAAATATCCCAAGTCCCCCCAGTCCAACAAGTAAGAGCTAAATAGCCGATATCCGGTTCATTAAAGAACAACACTTTTCCATACTCAAATAATATAAGCTCTATAAACCGTTCATCAACCGTATCAGGTAAATTTTTCCATTTCCATCGATTGATAGCCATTTCTTTTAACTGATAGAAATATGTAAGATATGAAGAAGAATTATCCGAGATAGGATATGGCAAAGGCGGCATAGCCCTAGGTGGTCTATTTCTAGGCATTAAATCACCCCTTTTTAATCTACATTTTTAATAGCACCGCTAAATCCAGATCTTTCTATACCATCACTGGTAAAGAATTTAGCATAATCTTTTTTCCAAAATCTAGTACCATTATCAAACAAAGAATTTATGTATTCAATATCATTAGTAGGAACGCCATTACTAGTAATATATGCCCCATCATCTCTTTCATATTTAGCTTTCACATTCATTTGTAATGTCTGTATATAGTAAAAATATTTTCCATTTATAAATCTAGGTGTACCAATTCTAGCCGTTCTGTGACCATAATTACTTAAATAATTATCATAATACTGTAAAACATCCGGAGGCATAGTCATAGTCTCAATAGAAAAACCGTTTGTCCCATTAAATACTTTATATAACAAAGACGAATTTGAACCTGTATTTGCATCTGCTTTAATTTTTGCTACACCTAAATTAGCTATCTCACCAGCAAGTCCACCTACAAATCTAGCAGCACCTGAAGAAGCAAATGCAGCAGTTGCCGCTTCAACTGCACCACCAGCAATTCCTCCTCCTGGCACAGCCACGTTCAATGCTGCTAAGGCAAGACCATTTACAATTGTTTGCACTACAGTAGAAACAGTATCAGGTATAACTTCTTGTTGTGCTAAAGTTTCCGTATCTTTACTAATAGATAAAGATACACCACAAACATCTGTACAGCATAGTGACATTGAAGAATATCTTCTATAATCATTAGTTAGAGTACCACCATCAATAAATGAATCCAGATTTCCATTATAAGCAGGATACAACGACATTAAGCCATCTGCAATAGATTTTGAATAATAAAAATAGCCTCTATTCTCTGAATTATTAGAAAATAGTTCTGGTCTAAGCCTCCATACTTCTCCATTTGAATTAGAGACAGAAACGTATTGAAATGGATAATTACAAATTTTAATATTCGCTGGTTCTTCTATATCAAACATAGTGGGTTTTAGTTTAATACCATCCGACAATTTAATAAACTCAGGATCAATTTTTACTTCACCACGAACAAAAATACAAGAATAAATATTATACCTTGCATTTATTACGCCTAAAAGATATGGTATTGTATCCTCAAGATTGTTTTGTGTCACATCTATTGCTATTTGATTGGCTTGTCTTTGATTAAAATATAAAACTAAAACATATGTTCCAAATAATACAGGTGTATGGTCATTACCCTTACTAGCATGAAAATATTTAAAATCATAGGAACTTGCCTTAGATAACAATGCATTGACATCATCATCATCAAATATTAAAGAGCCATCTTTATCTTTTACTTTATTATTAAAAGATGAAACAAGTAAAACTAAGCTAAACACAATCTGATTAAAAACATCGTATTCATCATAATCAGAATTTTGATTATAATATGTAACAAGGCCATCAAAAGTTATTCGTTCTGATCCAGCTAAATATGTGTCATTTTCTTCCGCTTCTATTAACATATCTTCATGATTAAATATAGTATTATTCTGTTGTGTCTCTCGAACAATTTGACAATCGTTATAGTCTATATCAAACATATATGTCTGCCAACTGTCTATTGTGTATTCTATCTCAGAACATTTTGGGTTGATATATGACACCTTATCAATAAATGCGTAAAACCATTTGCCATTTTGCGTCTGCGTTGGAGAAGAAGGCGTATTACCGTTATTGTTATTAAAGCAAACATAATTACAATCACGCAGATAATCAGCATGAATAGGTACACGAATCGTATTCGGTACTCTAGGATTAGTTTCATAGCCATTTGTAATAATCCTATGTGATACTCGCTGATATGACATATTTCTATAATTTAGTTCAGAGGGAAGTTTATGACCCTCGTCATCATAATAGTAGCCTGTTCTCTTTACCATGCTTTCAAAATAATCGATTTGATCTTGTGGAGAATCAAAGATAATCTGATTTTCTCCGCCTCTTGTCCATGGTATACCGGCACAAACGATACAAACTGTTCCGTTAGGCAAATTTGATGGCATATATCAACCCACCTTTATTATAAGTTAAGATTTAGTATAGGTAAATACCTGTTCAGCAGTCTTAGAACGATCAGATACAGAAGTGGCAATTACTTTGATTTCTCCATCACTCTGATGCTTACTGATATGCAACTTTCCAACTTCCGTAATATAAGTGCCGCTAGAAATATGCGTGGACGCATTGTTCGGCTCAATAGAATACTCAATACCAGTATTGGCAAATTTATTTACCTTTCCTGTAATTTCACCAATCTCATTAGCTGTAGCAGTTGCAGTAAACTGATAGTCCCCAGGATGATCTCCGGTGGTCTCTTTTTTACTAAATGTAACTTCTGTTACACCAAAATCAGTAGTATTAAAGGCTTCAATATCATCCTCATTCGTTACGAACAATACAGCATTTGCAAACGGAGAATTGGAGAAAATCTTCCAAACATGATAGAAATAATTCCAATAAAGGCCCTCACCATTATAATTTTCAGTAAACTCTAAGAGCTTATCGAAAATCATGAACCAATCCTCATCTACCAGCATAGCAACCGCGCCATAGACATCAGAAAAGTTATCGATCATAACAACGCGACCGGCAAACTCAACTTTATCCATATTGAACGCGCTTGCCAATACATCCACACCGTATGTTGCTTCAAAATCTGCATCCAAAATAAGGATTTGCTTATCAATATCAGTCTTATTCGTTACGCCAGCAAAGTTAAGATCATTTCTAGGAAAACGCATTTTATTAGACATTGCCTTAATTGCTCTCACAATATCTTTCGGTTCTTTACTTGTGATCTTTACCGGCGTGAGACGGCCGTTAGCCGCCGCATTTGTGATCATATCTTTCATAATGACAAACTCGTCAAACTCACTACCATTATAAAGACTTTCAACAATGCGACCAACCAAATCACTAATACCACTATCACTTACAAAAGCAGTACGCAACTGCTGTTCACTGATAGTCACCTTGTAGAAATTCTGATAATTCATGCGATGGAACACAGCATTTACATCAGGAATCTCTCTCTTAAATACGGTTTTCTCCGCCAATTCAGGGTCATAAGGATGAGCCTTTGCAATCTCCACAAAGATTTCTTCCACAGTCTCACCATATTCCAGCAAGCCCTTTTTAAAGCGTTTCAATGGATTATTAAAGCTCATGGAATTAACCCATACACGAACAACACGGTTCACAAGCTCATGCAAAAACTCGTTCTGCGTTGCCTGATAGGACAGGATAGCATTATAGCTATCATTCAGTGTTTCTTTTGTTGCTTCAGGTACTCTATCCTGATACAACGGAGAAGACACAGCACGAATAGCGTTCAAAATTTGCATGTTCGTTGCCTTAAAATCCGTAATCTTTTCACTAACCTTTGTTGCCATTTTTTCATTACTCCTTTACAAAAAAATCACTCAAAGTTTTTTCTTGATCTTTATTTGTTATATCATCAGGGTTTGTTTCTGTACCACTAGAGAAAAAGCGTTCACGATATTTCTCCAGTTGATTATAATACAAATCTTTCCATTTCTGGCCTTTATCGTTTGTTTCTCTTGAAATAGCCTCATCAATTCTGGAATTATATTCATCATAATCTTTGACTACTTCATCACGCAAACCGGCCAATGCTTCAATATCTTCATCCGTTCCCATTCTGGATGAAAAATCAGTAAACTTTTGCCGTAATTCGTCTATTGTCATATAATCACCCTCTAGTATAATAATTTTAATGCGTTTTCAAATTCACGTTTTATTTTAATATCTTCAAATCTTAGACATCCCACTTTGTAATACTCGCTCAACTTCTTTAAATCAAACGACTTTGATACTTTTAACAATAATGTATTCGGTGCATGATCAGATAATGTTAAAGCATAAGTTTTTGGAATCGAATGATCAATCTTTCTTGATACATACGCTTTTCCTCCCCTCGTGTCGATCCATATGCCATATTTATTCCCGCAATAAATAACTCCATATCTATAGATGGCATTTTGCGTTTTCTTTTCTATAAAATCAGTGTTTAAATCCAAATAAAATTGATTATCTACGGCATACTTTCCATAATCTGTTTTATCAATTAGTTTTCCAAACCTAGTTTCTTTTACAGTCTGCTCATATTCCTTATCATTTATTACTTGTAATAACACATCATCTTTTTTAGTAAATTCTTTGATAGGACGATCAATAGAAAAGTACATAAAATATGGATTTACAAATGTAATTGCATTAGATAAAAATACTACTCTAACATCCCTATTCCTTGATATAGTAGAATACAATTCTAAAAAAGATATTACTTCATCTTGCAAATATCTATAATATCCTGTTTCGATTAAAAATTCATCAAAAACAATCAAATCAACCTTTGGAAAACTATCTGACTTTTCCGTTTTTGCTGTTGATAATGGTATAGCATAGCCAAACGGTTGTTTATCAATATAAAACACTCTGCTTCTACTTGTTATCTCATGATCCGGATATTTATCTGTAATATCATCAAAAAACCGATCCAATTTATTTTGCTTTACTTCTGACTTAAATCGTCTAACATATACAAATTGCTTCCCTGATTTTAAAAAGTTGTTGATAACAAACTCTTTACAAGAATATGTCTTACCGCACCCTCTTGCCCCAACAACAAAATTAAATAAGCAATTATGTGATAGTGTCCTCTTTACATCAAAATACACTAGCCTGCACCCGATCTATACCCTTACCAATAGAACCGGCATACGTTGAATTGTTTTCTACCCACGGATAATAATCCTTTCCAGAAACGGAAGAACGCAAGATGACAGTCTTTCCTGCTATTGGTTTTATCTCGATTGCATCAATAACTTGACCGTAAATTCCGGCATATCCATTGATAGTTGTATTGTCATAATTTAATACCCACGGCAACCATTTTCCGCCTAAAAGGTGCACTCTATATTCTATATTTCCACCAGTATATGACATTTGCAACCCGTCAATCTGTTTACCTGATACACCAGCATATCCGTTTGAATCACAGATATTATAATCATGCACCCACGGATAATATTTATCATTACCAAGTGCTTTTACCCGATATTTCAGATATGGCATTTCATACGAGCCGATTGCATTCGGAATACGAGACAACGTAGAAATATTTACAAAATCATTACTGTTCGCATTTACTCGCATTTCATAATGACAGTGCGGACCAGTTGAGTTTCCTGTACTGCCCATGATACCGATCAAACATCCGGCATTTACTTTATCTCCTACTTTTACCTTAGTTGCTTTCATATGGCCATAATAATATACATTTTTTCCATCTCTAATTCTAACATAAATACCAAAGCCCTTTGGATCATTGTTACCTGCAATCTCTACTACACCACTTGTGGTAGAATAAATCTCATTACTTGTCACGCCTACTAAGTCTAACCCTTTATGAGACGCACCCTTATATGTTTGTGATACTCTAAATGTACCTCTAAACGGACTATTCATCATTTCCAACCACCTTTTCAATAATACTTTTTAATTTAGCTGGGATTTTAACTCCACTAGCATTAACATTTTCTATAATACTAATGAATTCTGATACAGAAAATACAGTCACCGTAATATTAAATAGCTCAGGAATTGAAAACACTATTTGCGCCAATAAACAAGCTAAACATAACAATAATATGATAACCTTCTTTACTAGTCCATGTGTCATAGAATTACTGGAAAGTTTACCATTATTCGATTTTTCACTTTTACCTGTAAGAGATTTTAACACTCCTGTTACTATATCGATACCCATGAACCCAAGTAAAAACCATATTGTTTTTGGAATCACAGCCATAATCACTCCACTAAAAGTTGTAAATACTTTTCCAAAATCTCGCACAACATCACCCCAATTTTGGGATCACAGCGGAGAAACAGTCGGCTGACAAGGCCGAGAATATGCGGCATAAATCAATATGTAGTCCCCCGCATATCTAATCTGAATCTTTACCGCTGTTCCCAAATAAAGGGATAAACTTTTACAACTGTATCATGCTTTTACATTCAAGTTGTATAATATCCCTTATACAATCATTATAGCATGTAATGATTGTTATGTCAATCTTTTATTGTAAATTCGTTATCATATAACATAATACCCCCCTTCACCCGCTTTTTCTTTAAGTTACCTTGTATATGAAATCCTACCTTAAAATTGTCATATGTTACATTTCTTTTTGCCGGTTTACTCATTCCTGCCGCTTTTACAGTTAAATCATCACCAAACATTTCTATATATGTTTTCTGTTTTATAAACCGTGCTTGATTAAATTTGTTCTCTATCTTCCATGCACCTAAACGATATGGATCAATGTCAACTCCAGTCGGATATCCTGTTCCCTCTAAATGTAAACTATCCGTATCCGCATATATAAAACGATCATATACAGCCATAGCAGAACGAATTATTTTATCCCTTGCATATGCTGTAGTGAATATGGCAACTGGAAGATAATCACCATCAACATGCTCTATTTCACTAGATTTATAATGTATCTCGCCATCTTCCATATATGGTATTTTGCTACGTCTTTCTAATGCTGTGCCAAATTTTCCATATAATATATTCAGCATTAGCTTTGATAATTGACGCATACCATAATTGCCATCTTTTTCAGAAGTTACTTTTACATCGATCCAATAATCAATATATTTATCAAATAATCCTACTTTTGCATTAAATACCCACGCATAGTGCCATGTAACACAATATATATTATAATGCTCAAGAAATAAATCAAGATCTAAATTTGTCAAATAAAGTGTCACAATATTTCCATCACTGTTTTCTAAGTATTCGTTGGAAGCAAACATGAAATTTTTCTTTAATTGTATTGTTGGAAGTTTATTTTTCTTTAATTCAAATACACAGGATAATACTTGTATATAAACATGGTCTTTTGTATCTCCATTATATCTTCCTTTTACTATCTTTGGTACTCCATATGGCAATTTACAATATTTCATACAAGCTGGATACATGCTATTTACATCTAGTACAAGCCCTTTTCCGATATCTATATTTTTATATTTTTTATTTAAATAGGTATAACCACCACGATAGGCTTTTCTCATTTCATCATGTTCTCTAATGTTTGGAAATAATCTGTTGTATTCATCTGTGCCTATCATGTTTTTGTACATTTTCATTGCCGCTACGCCTAATGTCATAGATTTTATATCACTTTCATATAATAATCTAAGAATCTTTGCTGGAATTAAAACATCATTATGTAAATAATCATGTTCCTCCTCTGTTATTGTGTGATTGATTTCTCTATCACTATAATCTATAATTCCTTTTTTCTGCTCTAGTTTAAATCTATTAGCCATATCTTCTACAGACATATTAACTAGATTTAACATTTCTCTTATAACTGTTATAGTTCCTCTATAACATATTCTTAATTCATACCATCGTCCAAACTCTGATATAATCGTTCTAAATTGCTTGCTTCTAACAGGTTTTTCTGTATATTTGAATTTATTATTGAACAGCCAATGCAATATAAATTCACCATCAAAAGCAAGATTAGTAAAATAAATGACAATGGGCTTTCCTAGTATTTGTTTCATAAAACTATCTATGCTATTTCCCTCTATATATTTTTCTGTAAAAATATTTATCATTCCCCAAGCCCATACACGACAATCATCTTCATTATTGTTTGTCTCAAAATCAGCAGAATAAATTCCATCCATAATGCTCTCCTTTTAAAACACTTCGCTTACATCTATTTCTTTTCTAGCTCTTCTCAAATCCTCTATAATTTGTGTGTACTTTTCTTCCATCGTAAATTCATCGTCATACAGATAATTGATTTGTAATCCCTCGTATAAATTTACTCCAATATATAATTGATAAGGGTCTGTTGCGGCAATAGCTTGTTTTATTCGGCTAATCAAATCATTCCTACCCTCAAATTCTCCCTCTATTGTTTTAATATAATTACGATAGTATCGATTAACACGCTCTCTGGTTTGCATGTTTTCTGTTGATCTAAGAATATAATTCAAATTTCTTCTTGCAGTCTCTGGAGATACGTTTTCAGCACGCTCTTTCCCTATTTTTAATTCTGGCAATAAATAATATGCTGGCATTTTAACTATGTACTGATCTAGTGCTTGACGCTCTTCTGCAAGCTCTCTATTATAAATATCAACAACTCGATTATAAAACTCTACTTCACCTTTTGTTAAGCCTGCAACATCGCTTTCTGATTGATATCTTACATAGGTTAATTTATTAAGTGCTTCCAATATTGGGCGTTGATTTTCACTGTCATATCTTCTAATAAAATCAACAAACTCTTGCTTATCAGAAAAATATACCGGGACATCGCCGCCTTTTCCTATTACTTCATCACTCCAATTATCAAAACGGCGCCATACATAGTTTAAATAACGTGAATTTGTTTTGTTTATATCATATAAATCATTATCAATATTTTGCTCTAATATCTTATCTGTTTTTGTTTGGTTTTCATCCATAGTATCACCACCCAGATAAAAATATCTGCTCAACTATTATTACTAGCTGAGCAGATTGCTTTCCCTTTTATTTATGTTATAATTTTAAATTTTATTCTTCACTATCCCTTTTCTCCGAAAGAAAATAGATAGAAGAAGCATTGATAGTATTAGATACATTTGTTCTACGCTTTCCAGTAGAATCAGTATAAGTGTTTAAACTGATTTCCAGCTTTCCACAAACATAGACCCTATCGCCTTTAGAAGTATACTTCATTACATTGTCACACGCTTTTCCATAAAGAAAAACACTGTAATATTGAACATGCTCCTTTGAAGTGTTGTCTGCTAATGATATAACTGCAACTGCATCACCATTATTAGTAACTTTTTTCTCGGGGTCTCTTGTCAAATTTCCAATTACATTGATCGTATTCATGTACATTCTCCTTATTGGTTATTATAAACCGCCCTAACCATCACGCATTAAAAGAGAGGAAAGCAAAAAACTCTTATAATATACAAAGGAGGTAAAGTTAGAGCGGTTTATATATATTATATAATAATTAGGTTATATTGTCAATGCGTTGGTGTAAAAATGTTTGATAAATATAGTTACAATTCTGTTATAATATGATTACAAAATAGTATCACATGATAATGACAAATAATTTTACATCA
>CANQLH010000034.1 GCA_947624655.1 uncultured Clostridia bacterium
CAAATAACAATAGTAGAATACCAGAACATGAATTAAATAAATTATTAGATGTAATTGCAAAACATTATTTTTTAATTATTACTAAATGGAGAGAATACTATAATGTCGATGATATAGAAGAAATTAAATTTTATTGTTAATTTATTTCATATAACTAATTATCTTCACCAGACAAAGGATTTCTTGAAACAGCATCTCTAACTTGGTTATTTGCAACATGAGTATATATCTCTGTTGTAGCTATGCTTTCATGACCTAATAATTCCTGCAGTGCTCTTATATCTACATTTCCATATTGATACATTAATGTTGCAGCAGTATGTCTTAATTTATGTGTTGAATATTTTGTTGTGTCTAATCCTGCTTTCCTAAGCTCTTTTTCAACAATATATTGAACAGTTCTTTTACTTATTCTTTCTAGTCTTTCACTTAAAAACAATGCTTTTGTGTCCGTTATTTTAATTCCTTGGGTAGGTCTTACTGCTAAATATTTGTTTATTGCTTCCATACAGGCCTTATTTAGATATATTGTTCTTTCTTTATTACCTTTTCCAATAACAGTCATTTTACATTCGTCAAATTGTATATCATTTAAACTAATAGATACGAGTTCAGATAAACGCATACCACAATTTAAGAATAGGGTAATGATAGCAAAATCCCTTTCTGAATTTCTATTATCTTCGTCTTCTGCAATTTTTAATAGTTTTTGACTTTCTTCAAGAGTAAGATACTTAGGTTGCCTTTTGTCAAGCTTAGGATTTTCTAAGTTTTGGGCAGGGTTGACTTCTAATAATTTTTCTTTATTCGAAATATATGCAAAGAATATTCTGATTGTTGATGCTTTTCTTGCAAGAGTTGCAGCTTTGCTATTATGTGCATCTTTTAGGTAATATAAATAAGCATGTATAGCTTCTAAATCTATTTTCTTTAAAAATTCTATATCAAGCAAATGAATATCTACATTTTTTATATCTTCTTCAGAAGTAATTCCTAAATAATTAGACATAAATTTAAAAAAGTTAGATAAATCATAATTATATTCTTTAACACTGTTTTTTGATTTATTTAATATAACAGTTGAATATTGTAAAAAAGAATTTAAAAATTCTGGATTTTCTTTATTATCTATCATAGAACATTTACCTCCATAAATATATTTTGATTATACAATAAGTGACAAAAAAATACAATGTTTTTTAATTTGTACAACAAAAAGATGGTTACAGTATAATGGTTTGTTTCAATAGAATAGCTGTTTCTAATCCATTTGGAAGTAATATATTTAATTTACGAAGTGACGCGTAGCATGGAAGCGACTTAGAGGATGTTGAACAAAGTGCCTCAGCGCACTTTGTTCATACATTCCTCTTAGGAGACGACCAACAAGGAACGAGTCAAATTAAATATATTACTTCTAAAGGCAGATAAAAACTTTTTTGACTAAAAGCATTATACTGTAACAAAAAGATGCTTTTTAATTTTTTTGTCAATAAAACTTATTATAATATGAGCTTAGATTAGAAAATATTAAAACAGTTGATATTTTATATACTCAAGTAAACTTTACTTTTTTGAAAAATAATATTATAATATTTTCATAATTAAATATTTAAATGGAGAGAGAAAAATGAAAATATTACATTTAGCAGATCTTCACATTGGAAAAATTGTACAAGAACAATCTTTGTTAGAAGATCAAATATATATGTTAGAGCAAATTGTAAAAAAAATTGAAGAAGAAAAAATTGAATTAGTTTTAATTTCTGGTGATATTTATGATAGAAGTGTTCCACCAGCAGATAGTGTAATTGTTCTAAATAATTTCTTAAAAGTTTTAGTAAAAGACTTAAAAGTAAAAGTTTGTATGATTGCAGGTAACCATGATTCAAAGGAAAGATTGAATTTTGGGAAAGAAATTTTTGCAGATGATGGATTACATATTTGCGCTATATATGATGGAAAATTAGAAAAAAAAGAATTTGAAGATGAATATGGAAAATTAAATATTTATATGCTTCCTTATATAAAACCGGTTGAAATAAAGCAATATTTTGACGAAGATGAAAAAATTGCATCTTATCATGATGCTGTAAAAAAAGTGCTTGAAAAAGAAAATATAAATAAAGACGAAAGAAATATTATCTTATCACATCAATTTGTAACAGCTGGAAATGTTGAGCCAGAAAGAAGTGAATCAGAAACATTAATTTTAGGTGGAACCGAAAATGTTGATGTATCTGTATATGATCAATTTGACTATGTTGCATTAGGTCATATACATGGTCCACAAAGAATAGGCAGAGATACTGCAAGATATAGCGGTACAATGCTTAAATATTCATTTTCAGAAGTTAATCAAAATAAATGCTTAACCATACTTGATTTTAAAGAAAAAGGCAATTTAAAAATTGATACATCGATTACCATTAAACCTTTACGAGATATGCGTGTAATAAAAGGTCCAATTGAAGAATTAACAAGTGAAGATGTTTATAGTAAAACCAATCGTGAAGACTATATTAGAGCTATCATTACAAACGAGGAACAGGTATATGATGCAATAGGACAAATCAAAAAAATTTATCCAAATACTTTAAGATTAGATATTAAAAATTCCAAATCAGAAATACAGCAAACTTTGCAAATATCTGATTTAGATGACATTAAGAAAAAAGATGAAGTGGAATTATTTAATGAATTTTATCAATATCAGAACAATCAAGAATTAAATGAATCACAACTGGATATTATGAAACAGGTTGTTAAAGAAGTTAAAAAGGAGGAACACTAATATGAAACCGCTGAATCTTGAAATATCAGCCTTTGGACCCTATAAAAATTGTGTAAATATAGATTTTACTAAAATTGGAGACAATAGAATATTTTTAATAACAGGTGATACTGGAGCAGGAAAAACTACTATATTTGATGCAATCGTATTTGCATTATACGGTGAAGCTAGTGGCAGCAATCGAAAGGGAATACCTGTACGAAGTGACTTTGCAGAGCCAGACACGAAGACATATGTGGTTTTAAAATTTTCTCATAAAGGAAAAATATATCAAGTTACAAGAAATCCACAATATGAAAGACCTAAAAAAAATGGTGATGGTTATACAACACAATTTGCTGATGCATCATTAGAGGTGGATAATACTGTAATTGCTTCTGGAACGAACAATGTAGATAAAAAAATTCAAGAAATCCTTGGAATCGATGTGAAACAATTTAAGCAAATATCGATGCTTGCACAAGGCGAATTTCTAAAAATCCTTTTTGCAGATAGTAAGGATAGAACAGATATTTTCAGGAAAATATTTGATACATATATTTATCAAGATATAAAATTCAAATTAAAATCTAAAACTTCTGATGCAGAAAAAGGGTTAAATAGTTATAAAACACAATTTTTAACACATACAAGTCATATAAAATGGAAAGAAGAACCTGATTTTATTCTAGGTCTATCAGATAAAAATATTCATAATTATGTGAAAGATATTTTAGATTTATTAGAGATAGAAGTGAAAAACGATAAAGAAGATACTGACAAAATAAATATTGAAGTTAAAAAGGTAGATAAAGAAGTAAAAACAAAAGAATTAAAAATTCAAAGAGCCGAAGAAATCAATAGTAATTTTATAAGATTAGATGAATTAATAGAAAAGGAAAAAGAGCAAAAATCACAAAAAGATTTTTATACAGAAAAGCAAAAGCAAGTTGATAATAATCAAAAAATATTAGCAACAGTTGTGCCAAAAGAACAAATGTATATAAAGGTTCAAGATGAAATTAAAGAGTTAAATAATCATTTAAAAACAAACAAAGACATATTAGAAAAATTAAAACAAGAGGAAGAAGAATTTAAAACAAAAGATATTAAAGTGAACGAATTAAGATTAAAATCTTCAGAATTAAAAAAGCAAAATGATAAAATAAAAAGGCTAAATGAAGAGATTGATAATATAGAGGATATTTTAAAGAAAATAGAAGAAAGAGATAGATATAAAATTGATTTTGAATTAATAAAGAAAAAAGAAGAAAGAATATTAAAATTAAAAAATGTTCTTCTTGAATATGAAAAACTAAATGAAGAAATAGATAAAACTAAACAAGAGAAAGAAAAAGCAGAGGAAATACAAAATATTGTTAAAAAAAGAGAAGATTTTGCTAAAAAGTTTGACTTAATCAATCAAGAATTTCGTACTCTAGAAGATCAATATAGAATAGAGGAAGATAAATTTTATCAAGGACAAGCAGGTATACTTGCGGAAAATCTTGAAGAGGGAACAAAATGCCCAGTCTGCCGGAAGTGTTCATCACCCTGAACTAGCTCAAAAAAGTGAAACAATCACGAAGGAAGAGTTAGATAAATTAAAAAAAGAAAAAAGCCATAAAGAACAAGAAAAAAATAAAGTTAATGAAAATATAGCAAGTCTCAATGCACAAATTAATACTTTAGCAAAGGATTTAAAAATTGATATATCTAAGGAAAATATAACCGATTATATTGCTAAAGTGAATGAACAATATGAAGTGCAGGAAAAAAGTATCAGTAGTAAATTAGAAGAAGCAAATAAACTATATATCAATATTACAGAAGAAAAATTGCACATTGATGAATTTGCATATGATAGTTTTAAATCAAAATTTGACAGCAAGAAAAAATTAGTTGAAGACGTTATAACAAGTGATAATGCTGTTATTGACGGCTTTACTAAAAAAATGAAAAAAGATTTATCCGATAAAACGGATATAAAAGAATATGCTGAAGATATCAAAAAACAATATACTGATTTAAGTAAGGACTTTGAAGAATTATGTCAAACTATTAAAAATTTATATTATGAAATAACAGAAGAAATACTAGATATAGATGAATTTGATTTCAATGAATTTAAAGAAAAATATGATGATACAAAGAAAGAGCATACTAAAAAAATTACAGAATGTAATACAAAACAGGAAGAATTTAGCAAAAATATTGATGTAAAAAAGAAAGAGCAAGAAAAAATAAAATCAGAATATGAAAATGCATATAAAACATTAGGATTTGAGAATGAGCAAAGCTATAAAGAAAATATAGTGGATGAAAAGGTAATTGAATCTACTAAAAAGATGATTGAAGATTATAAACAGCAGTGTACAGAAACGATAGCTCAAATGAAGGAATTAAAAGAACAGTTAAAAGATAAGGAAAAAATTAATATAGAAAAAGACAAAGAAGAATTTGAAACATTAAGAAATCATATGACCAAATTAAAAGAACTACAAATTGAAACCACTTCTAAATATAGTAATAATATGGATATTTTTAGTTCCTTAAAGAAAAATTCTGACGAAATAATAAAACAAACTGAATTATATACTACTCTTGATGACTTATATAAGACAGCTTCTGGTAACCTAACAGGAAAAAACAAAATTGAATTTGAACAATATGTTCAATCTGTTTATTTTGATATGATATTAGTTGAAGCGAATAAAAGACTAGTAAAAATGACAAATGATAGATTTAGATTAATGAGAAAAACGAAAGCTACTAATTTAAGTCAAAATATGGGATTAGATTTAGAGGTATTTGATAATTATACTGGAAAACAGAGAGATGTAAAATCATTATCAGGTGGAGAATCTTTTAAAGCAGCACTTTCACTATCTCTTGGAGTATCTGATGTTATACAAAGTTATTCAGGTGGTGTTATGGTAGATACCTTATTTATCGATGAAGGGTTTGGTTCTTTAGACACAGAATCCCGTGAACAGGCAATTAATACATTAAACTTGCTTACAAATAATAACAAACTGATAGGAATTATTAGTCATGTTACGGAACTAAAAGAAAGAATTGATAAAAAAATTATTATTAAAAAAACATCAAATGGTAGTGAAATAGGATTTGAAGGAAGTGCTATTACAGGATAGGATTATGATTTGACTATTAAATAAAAATAATTATTCCGAAAAAGCAAAAAACTTTACTTTTTCGGAATAGTATATTATATTGAGGTAAAACTTCAAGTATTTTATTTTATGAATCTAAAATTAGAGTAACAGGTCCATCATTTAAAAGACTAACTTTCATTTCTGCCCCGAAAATACCAGTTTGTACAACAGAAATTTGCTTTTTACATTCTTCTATAAAATATTCATATAAAGGAATTGCAATATCAGGTTTAGCGCTATCAGAAAATGAAGGACGATTTCCACTTTTTTTGCAATCTCCATATAAAGTGAATTGGGAAATAATTAATAGTTCGCCATTAACATCTTTTAAAGCCAAATTCATTTTACCATTTTCATCAGAGAAAATTCGTAAATTAACAAGTTTTCTAACAAGATAATCAGCATCTTTTTTTGTATCAGTAAATTTTATTCCAAGTAAAACCAAAAAACCTTTATTTATTTGACCTACAATTTTATTATCAACTTTTACATTAGATTCCTTAACTCTTTGAACAACTAATCTCATTTTTATCCATCCTTAACTTTTTTAATTATTATAATATATTTGTGAAAAAATGTAAAGCTTACATATTGCTATGGTAGGAGAGAGGGCTAATTTTCAAAAAGCTTGAAAATATTAAAATGAAATAAAAATTATACATGTTTTAAAAATATGTATAATTTTTTTAATTTTTTATACATATTTATTGAAAATGTATAAAATTTATGATATTTTATATATAATGGAGGTTTAAAAAATGAAATTAGAAATGTTACCATATAAAAATGTTGATTTAAAAACTAAAAAAATTTTAGAGCAATTAACAATTTCTTCAAGAGCTTTAGCAGAATTAAAAGGATATGCAAATACTATTCCAAATATGCATATTTTAATAAATGCTGTAACTATAAATGAAGCTAAAGATAGTAGCGCTATTGAAAATATAGTTACAACTCATGATGATATTTATAAAGTTCTTACTGAAAGTGGTTATAAAGAAGAAAATGCTAAAGAAGTTGTTGACTATAGAAATGCCATTTGGAGTGGATTTGAACAAATAAAAAAAGATGGCTATATTAATACAAATACAATTATTAAAATACAAGGTATTATTGAACACAATAATGCTGGTATTAGAAAACTACCAGGAACTGAACTTAAAAATTCTATTACTGGAGAAACTATTTATACTCCTCCTCAAAATGAACAAGAAATAAGAGCATATTTAAAGAATTTAGAAGATTTTATCAATTATAACAAAGATAATATAGATCCATTAATAAAAGTATGTTTAATTCATTATCAATTTGAAAGCATACATCCTTTTTATGATGGAAATGGAAGAACTGGAAGAATTTTAAATATTTTATATCTGGTATTAAATAAACTAATAGATAGTCCAATTTTATATCTAAGTAAATATATAAATGAAACAAAACAAGAATATTATAAATTATTTAGTGAAGTTAGAAACAATAACAATTTTGAAAATTGGATTTTATATATTTTAAAGGGAATTGAAATTACATCTATAGAAACAATTAAATTAATAGAAAATATTCAAAATGAAATAAAAAAATATAAAGAAGATTTTAAAACAAAACTACCTAAAATATACTCAAAAGAACTATTAGAAAGTTTGTTTTATGAAGTTTATACTAAAATATCTTATATTGAAAATGCTTGTGGCGTTACAAGATTAACTGCATCATCTTACTTAAATCAGTTAGAAGAAATCGGTCTTCTAGAATCCGAAAAGATTGGAAGAGAAAAAATATACAAAAATGTTAGATTAATAAAGTTATTAAGAAAAAATTAAAAACTATTAAAAATATAATTAGGAGTATTCAAAACTTGTATATGTATGGTTGTAATAAAGAAAGTACTATTAACTATAATGGAATAGAAAGTTGTTTTAATATAAAGTCAAATAGTAATGGCTGTTTTGTTTGTATAATTTTATAAAAAGTCGAACATTTGTTGCAATTAAAATTTTTATAATTTTATATGTATTTTTAAAATAAATTTCTATTTATAATGCTCTAAAATCGATTTTAAGACATTTTTACATTTAACTAATAAAGTTAATCGTTTGAAACTTAATTTGGATATAAAAAAATTATTATCTATATAATGTAAATTTAGCAAAATATTGTAAAATCAATAATTTTTAAGAATTACTGAAAAATGGCTAAAAAAGCGACGCACGAGAATCGATTCTAAGGCGTTTTTATAAAAAATGCATATAAGTTTATTGTCTATAAATTTAAGCAAAATACTGAAATATAGGCATTTGCAGATTTTTTATAAATTTTTTAAAATATAAGTATAGAAAATTGTAAATTTAAGATATAAAAATAAAATTATATATAAGATTAAGAAAAACTTGTAATAAGCTTAAAATAACGAAGTGCTAAAATCGATTTTAAGCCATTTTTATAAAAAGATAATATAACTTGTTGTTTAAATATATAGATAGAATAAGCTGAAAGTGGCTAAATATCAAGGAATAACTATAATTTACAAAGAAAGGTTTCATTTCTATCCTTATTTGCACAAAACTTTGATTTTGTGCAATGTTATATATTAAATCAAATTATAATTTTGACCTATCACCTCTTCCATTCCCTGACTTTTTCAAGATGCACATTATATAGTTCATCTAATATCATATTTATTTCTGCACCTAAAAAAATAATATAAATTATTGCATATAACCACATCATAATTAAAACAATTGTTGCAAGGCTTCCATATATAATAGAAAAATTTGTAAAAATATTTACATAAATAGAAAAAAAGTAAGATACACAAATCCAACCGTATAGATGCAAATATAGCACCAGGAATTTGTTTTTTTAAGCTATTCCCACTTTTATTTGGAACAAACCTATAAATTAGAGCAAAAATAATAAATAAAGATATAATAACAATTATACTCCTAATACTTATGATAAAGCCAACAATATTACTAAATGCAGGAAATTTTTCTTGTATAGTTATATTAATTTGATTTCCAAAAACTAAAAGTAATAATACCATAATTATAGCAAAAATAATTATTACAGTCCCCACTACCCCCTTTATTCTATTTAAAAAGAAATTTTTTTTATTATCACTTTTATATATAGAATAAAGTCCAAGACTTAAAGCGTAGAAACTATTAGCAGCAGACCAAAGAGTAAAAATTGCAGATATTGATACTGTTTGCAAAGATTTAGAATACACTTCCTGAATAATATCCACCACACTATTTTTAGTTATAGTTGGAAGAATAGCTTCAAGTACATATTCAAGTGTACTCCTATCTATGTTCATATATTTAATTAAGCTAAGTAACAATATTATAAATGGTATAAAAGATAAAAATGTAAAGTATGCACATTGAGCACTATATTCTCCAATATGGTCTTCTCCTACTCTATTAAAAAAATTACTTATACCTTTTATAATTTTCACTTTTAAAACTATCCTCCTGTTAATATTATTTCGAAAAAAGCAAAAAATTAACCACTATTATTAAAAATAGTGGTTATTTTAACTATAATTATTTTTTATTTATAATTTCTTAAGAAGTAGTCCATTTTGTCTAAAAATTCATTATTATTTTTACTAATTACCATTTGACTTAATAATTGTTCTGTAACATCTGCAACAGGCATACTTGACATTGCTTTTCTAATAGCAAAAACTGTGTCCATTTCTTTAGGTGTTAGAAGTTTTTCCTCTCTTCTTGTACCAGATTTATTTATATCTATTGCTGGGAAAATTCTTTTTTCAGACAATTTTCTATCAAGGTGTACTTCCATATTTCCTGTTCCTTTAAACTCCTCGAAAATGATGTCATCCATTTTGCTTCCAGTTTCTACTAATGCTGTTGCAAGTATTGTTAGGCTTCCTCCATTTTCAATATTTCTTGCAGCTCCGAAAAATCTTTTTGGTTTATGTAAAGCTGTTGGGTCAATTCCTCCTGATAAAGTTTTTCCAGAAGCTGGAACGACTAAGTTATACGCTCTTGCAAGTCTTGTTATACTGTCTAATAAAATTACGACATCTCTCTTTTGTTCAGTTAATCTTTTAGCTCTTTCTAAAACCATTTCTGCAACTTTAACATGGTGTTCAGGTAGTTCATCAAATGTAGAATATATAACATCTCCTTGAATTGACCTCTTCATATCAGTTACCTCTTCAGGTCTTTCATCAATTAATAATACTATCAACTCAATTTCTGGATTATTTTTTGTAATACTGTTGGCAATTTTCTTTAAAAGAGTAGTTTTACCAACCTTTGGAGGTGCAACAATCATTCCTCTTTGACCTTTTCCGATAGGAGATATTAAATCTATCATTCTCATTGCTATTTCATTTTGATTAGTTTCAAGTCTTAATCTTTCTTCTGGATGAATAGGAATAAGCTCATCAAAACTTTTTCTTTTCATAGCAACATCTGGAGAATCTCCATTTACATCTCCTACAAATATTAATGCTGGAAATTTTTCTCCCTCTTTAGGAAATCTAGCAATACCTTTTATCTTATCTCCTGTATTTAATCTAAATCTCTTTATCTGTATTGGAGAAATATATACGTCTTTATTGCTAGACAAATAATTTTCTCCTCTTAGAAAACCATACCCATCTGGTAATACTTCAAGAATACCTTCTACAATATCATCATCTTCATTAGTTATTTTATATCCTCCTGTTTGTACTTGAGAGCTTGTACTATTTTCTTCTTGCATAGGTTGCTCTGCGGTAGTTTTTTCAGATACGGTTTTTTCTTCACTTTTTTCTTCTGTTTGTTGCAATAATTCTATTAAATCATTTTTCTTTAATTTACTTATATTTTTCAAGCCTCTTTCTTTTGCAATTTTACGCAATTCTGGTAATTGCATATTAATATCCATATAATTGTCCCCCTATAATTATATTTATATATTATATATTAATTTTTAATGGAAAAATAAAGATTAAAAATACTATAATAACTATTATATTTGAAATTTACTATTTTAATACAAAAAGAAATCCAATAGAATAAATGCTTTTTACCTTCTATCGTCTTTCGATATAAATTTTTTCATCAGGCATATACATATTAAGTTTTTCTCTAGCAATTCTTTCAATATACTCTAAAGAGTCAGCATTTTCCTTTAGAGAAATTAAAGAATCTTTATATTCAGTTGCTTCTTCAATTTTCTCTTCTGTTGTTGCAATGTTTTTTTCATATAAATTTATTTTCTTTTGTTGATTAACAAAAGTAACTACAACATAAGATATGAAGATTACTATTAATAACTTTTTTAATAACTTCTTTATATTAATTTTCATTTGCTTTCTCTTTCTTTAATTTTACTTACGTATACTTATAATTTATTATATATTTAATTCTACAAAAATAATTAAAATCCTTCTTTATTCTGTAATATTACATCTTTTTTCTTTTAAATTATATATTTTTTTTGTGAATTTTGCAATATTTTTAACAATTATTGTAAAAAAATGTATAACTGGCTTAATTATAAATTTATATAATATACTAATTGGGTATGATAATACTTTGAAAATAACTAAAGCAATTTTTTTCATAAATAATATAATTTTTACTGAAATATTGACAATAAATTTGCTAAAGAACAACATATAAATTGTAATTCCTAAGAAAATTCCTATAAAAATGTATGCTCTAAATTGGCCATTATTAAATACAAACAATGTATACATGACAATCAAGGCTGAAATTATCCAAAACATTACATCTTCTATATAAGTAACAAAATTAGGGGTATTAAAGCTTCTTCTTAATATTCTAAATACATCAAAAAGCCCCCCAATTAAAATACCATTTAATATGAATATTAAAAATAAATAAGCTTGATTTATAGTTTCTGCATTCAATTTTTAATCAACCCTCATCTATCTAAAAATTTTACTAATAAAGCTTCCACCTTTATCTTTGTTTAAATCTTTTTCACTGTAACTTAAACTTGCAATATCTCCCTCAACAATTACCTCTGAAGTATCTAAGCTTAATTTATTAATTCTTAAATTTTCTCCCTTTACTGTAAGTAATCCGAAGTTCAGTTTCAACCATTACTACTAAATCGTCAAAACTAAGAACATCTAATACCCCAGATATACTAAGTTTTTCTCTATTCTCTAATATTAAATTTTGGATTGTTGTTTGAGACACATTCCTTCTTTCTTCAATTGTCATAAGTTACCTCTTCCCCTTTCTTTTTCTTTATGTTATATAACTATATATATTCAATTTTCTCATTATTTAGAACTAAAAAAGTGTAGAATAAATCTACACTTTAAATTTATATATTGTTTTTTAAATATGCTTCTATAAATCCATCGATTTCTCCATTCATAACAACTTCTACATTCCCCACTTCAAAGCCAGTTCTATGATCCTTAACAAGTGTGTACGGACAAAATACATATGAACGTATTTGACTTCCCCAAGCAATTTCCTTTTGTACTCCTTTTAAATCTTCAATCTTACTTTTATTTTCTCTTTCCTTCAAATCTAACAGTTTTGATTTAAGCATTTTCATAGCAGTCTCTTTATTTTGAAGCTGAGAACGTTCAGTTTGACACGCTGTAACAATATTAGTTGGAATATGAGTAATTCTAACAGCTGATGAAGTCTTATTAATATGTTGACCACCAGCTCCTGAGGAACGGTAGGTATCTATCCTTAAATCTTCTGGATTTATTTCAAGTTCTACGTCATCAGTTATCTCTGGTAAGACTTCAACAGATGCAAATGAGGTATGCCTTCTCCCCCCTGCATCAAATGGAGAAATCCTAACTAATCTATGAACCCCCATTTCGCCTTTTAAGTACCCATAAGCATTTTCTCCTATTATTATAGCCGTAACGCTTTTTATTCCTGCTTCTTCTCCTTCAAGATAGTCAATTTCTTTAACAGTAAATCCAGATTTTGTCGCCCACCTGCAATACATTCTATATAACATCTGTACCCAATCTTGAGACTCAGTCCCTCCGAGCACCAGGATGTAAGGTTATAATTGCATTGTTTTTGTCAAATTTACCTGAAAGGAACATTTTTATTTCAAGCTTTTCTAAATCTTTCTCCAAACTTTCTGTATTTTTTTCAAGTTCATTTGCTAATTCTTCATCATTTTCTAATATTAAAAATTCATTCATTTCCAATAAATTAGATATTGTTTGTCTAATATCTCGTAAAGATACAAATTTCGATTTTACTTCTTTTATTTCTTGTAAAACTGCGTTTGAATTTTTAGTATCATTCCAAAATCCTTCTACTAAAGTTTTACTCTCTAAATCTTTTAATTTCTTTTCTAAATCTTCTATCTTACCTATTGAATTTTCTATATTAATAAATCGTCTATCTATCTCTTGTAATCTTTTTTTATTTTCTTCAAGGTCAATCATAATACCTCCTACGCATTTTATTATATTAAATAAATAAGAATTTTTCAAGCTATTCTATTACTATTATAAAATAAGTTGTTACTTGATAATGGTTTTAAATAAAAAAAGCTTCTGAAGTACTAAAAGAAAAGCACGTACTCTTGATAATATAAG
>CANQLH010000035.1 GCA_947624655.1 uncultured Clostridia bacterium
AGACATTCTACTTTTTAGGAGAAGGAGCAGGAAAAAAACAAAATACAAAAGAAAAGATGATAATAAAAAGTGACAAATACAACTATTTTATTGAGAGGTAACGTCAATAGCAAATTTATTTTATTTCTGTTCCACCCCATTCAACAGCTACAAATCCAGTTCTATCTGGTGTAATTAATTTTTGTTCTTTTACGTCAATAGGAGCATCTAATCCTTTATAAGTCATTAATACTCTTATTATTGTATCTGGATTTGGGTTTATTACTAATGGCATATTTTCATTTATTTCGTCTAAAGTTGCAAACCTTATATAGTTATATTTATTACATTCTAACTTTGGTAACCAATAAACAATAAATTCTTCTGCTTCTCTTTCTGTTAATCCTAATATAGCAAGTTTTTCTTCCAAAAATTCAATTGTATCTTCGCCTTTTACTAAAAAACCATCGTTATTTACTTTAAAATCTACAGAGCTTTTACTTTCATAATACAATGAATATAATTGCCTATTTGTAGTTAAATCTTTCAAATTTCCATTAGGCTGAGCTAGTACCTTCCATTCTCCTTGATATTTAGGATAAGAACAAGTTAAATTTTTGTCTTTTAATAATTTTACAGATACTTTTGTTTCTTCTGTCGGATATAAATATATAATAGGCTTATCTATTGTTATTTCTGTCTGTGAAGTTCCATAATTCTTTAAATTACTAATCTCTGATGTTGAATAACATTCTCTGTATTCTATCTTAGTTCCTATTGGCATATTTGTTGGAATTGCAATAAAATACCCGCTTCCAGATGCCATTACGCCACGTACATTTTCATCTCCATAAATAATTATTTGGTTATTCTCTTTTACACAGTCTATTAGCTCCATGTCGCACCAACCCATACCATTAGCATAACTTAAAATAATATAATTAGAGTTTTTATCTGTATAATAAGCTTTTATTTTTTCTTTACCATCAATATTAGCATTTATTTCATTTATGTAGTTTATATAATCATCATATGATACAACCTCTTCTTTATTATTTCCAGTTGAAGTATAATATTTATCTTGATGGTATTCACCTTTCCATGTATTTTCAGTTAGTCTATGGTAATATGTTTTACCGTTAATATCAATTTTTTCATAATCGTCTTGATTATGTCTTGTAACTTCTTCTATTTCATAATTAGCATATTTTTTCCAAAAGTTTTTTACCTGGTTTTCATCATCTATATCAATCTTAGCATTTTGCTTTTTCAATACTACTGTTATTAGTAATGCATTAGGATTATTTTCTGCAAAAACTTCATCATACATTCCTATAATATATTCTTCCCCTTCATCAGTGGTAATATCAAATAATGAATAAATATTTGATATATTAGATGGAATGCTTTTCTCAAAATTATCGAAATCAATCTGAGGCATATCTACTTCATTGCCATTTTTATCAAATGCTTTTTTTATAATCTTATTAGTTGTGCAATTATAAAATCCTCCATCTGCCATGTATGCAAGTGACATTACATAATCAGATAAATCAGAATCATATTTTACTCTAATAAATTCTCCTTCAAATTTCCCTATATATAATACTTCATTTACATCTAATACATCAAAAGGAGATAACATATTCTCTTTTGATTTTTCATCCAAATAAATGACTTTTTCCGAATATGTTGTATCTGATTCGTATTCATTTTTATATAGTAGGTTTGAATTATTTCCTCTGATTCTGCAGAATTCATCTATTTCATCATATATTATATCATTTTCTGTCGTGGGTTCTGACATTTTATTTGTATTACTACTATCTTTATGCACTTTTATATAGATACCTATTCCAATAATACTAATTAATAATATAATTATAATAACAATAATTATTGCTAATTTTAGGGATATTTTTATTTGTTTCTTTTGTTCCATTTTTTTACCTCCAATATATCTTGCAAAATTTATCTATTCTATATTATATTTCGCAAAAATAATTCTTTCATATTCCTTATAAAGATTATTTATATTAATCTTATCTCCATTTTTAATTTTATATAACAAAATAGAATAAGTTATTCCAAAAAGTCCAGAAGCTAATACCTTTGGGTCATCTAAATTAGCATCTTTCGCTTCGCCATTATCAATGCTATCCTGTATAATCTTTTCAATTAAATCTATATATTCAAAAACGTATTTTCTACAAGTTAAGTGTCTACTTTCTTTTCCAAGAACTTGACTTAGAACAATAGTCATAAAATCTTCGTATTTTGTCATTACTTTAATCTGTATGAGAAGAACGGCTTTAAGTTTACTTGCTAAAGTATTACAATTAGCAATCTTGATAGAAATACTATTTTGTAATAATTTCATTCCCTCTTCAACAAGAAAGTTAAAAATCTCTTCTTTACTTGAAAAGTGATAATAGAGAGTCCCCTTTGCAACTCCAACAACAGAGGTAATTTCTTCAATGCTAGTTGCATCATATCCTTTTGTCGCAAATAAATTCATAGAAGCTTCAAAAATTTTACGCTTTGTTCTATTCATAAATAATCACATACCTTTCTAAAGTATAATATAATTATATATGCAAAAGCAAGTTATTGCAAGTAAATTTTTAGTTTAAGATTATAATAAATATTAATACTATATCCTGACAAGAACAATAAAAAACTTACAAAAAATAAAAAAACAAATATACAAATATTAAAGAAATAGTCTAAAAATATAGATTATTTCTTTTTTTCTACCCTAGAAAATGACAGTATTTTAAAATGATACAAACTATAATTAACTTAAAAGCAAGGTAGGTGATGTAGGAAAAAAATGACTATATATTTAGATGTAGTCTTTATAGAAAATATATGCATGAATGGCATTATATTATTTGCAACAGGTCTAGTAACAAAATCAAAATGCAGTTTTATAAGAATAATACTTTCTAGCACAATTGGTGCACTTTATATTGTTGGAGAATATATCACAAGTAATGCAATTTATTCAAACAAAATTGTTCAAATAGCATTATCAATTTCAATGGTTTACATAGCGTTTATGCCAACTAATGTAAAACAAACTTTTAAGTTTGTTGTCATATTTTATCTTACATCATTTGTGTTTGGAGGATGTGCTTTTGCACTCTTGTATTACGTTAGACCACAAGAAATATTATATAATAATGGACTTTTAACAGGCACATATCCAATAAAAATTACATTTTTAGGAGCAATGATAGGTGTAATCATTCTGAATATTGCCTTTAAACTGATAAAAAGTAGGCTTAATAAAAATGATATGTTTTGTGATGTTTTTATAGGCTATAAAGAAAAAGAAATAAAAATATGTGCAATAATCGACTCAGGAAATCTTTTAAAAGAGCCTATAACTGGTGCATCAGTAATAGTTGTAGAAAAGAAAAAGTTAGAAGAATTAATTGAAAGAAAGGTGTTAGATAATCTTCAAGATATTATGTCTGGCAAATATCAATTATTAGAAGATGAATACATATCAAAATTCAGATTAATACCATTTTCATCATTAGGAAAACAAAATGGAATGTTACTAGGATTTAAACCAGATTGGGTAAAAATAGAATTTGATGGCAGTCAAAAAAATATAGAAAAGGTAATAATTGGAATATATGATAAGGAAATTACAAAGAATGAAGAATATACTGGACTTGTTAGCTTAGATATTTTAGATGAAAGGAGTGATACAAATCATGAATATATTAGAAATATTAAAGCATAACTTTAATAATATATATTTAAAGTATATACAAAAAATTGACTTTAGTGGAGAAGATATATTTTATATAGCAGGAAGTCAAACACTTCCACCTCCACTTGAACCACAAGAAGAGGAAGAACTTTTAAAAAAGCTTGCTAATAAAGAAATGGATGCAAGGCAAACATTAGTAGAAAGGAATTTAAGACTGGTTGTATATATAGCAAAGAAATTTGAAAATACAGGGGTGGGGATTGAAGACTTAATCTCGATTGGAACAATAGGCTTAATGAAAGCAATAAATACATTTAACACGGATAAAAAGATAAAGCTTGCAACTTATGCATCAAGATGCATAGAAAATGAAATACTTATGTATTTGAGAAGAAGTAATAAAATAAAAGGGGAGATTTCTATTGATGAACCTTTAAATCAAGATGGAGATGGAAATGAACTGTTACTTTCAGATATACTAGGAACAGACGGAGATATTACTTCAAGAAGGATAGAGGATGAAGTTGATAAAAGTCTGCTAAAAGCTTCTATGGAAAAACTAAGTAAAAGGGAAAAGAATATAATGGAATTAAGATTTGGTTTTAATACTGGAAATGAAAAAACTCAAAAAGAAGTTGCAGACATGCTAGGAATATCACAAAGTTACATATCAAGACTTGAGAAGAAAATTATTCATAAAATGAAAAAGGACATCTTGAGCAAGACAGGGTAGGAATAATTAAATAACAATATATTTTGTTATTAAGGAACCAATTATTTATTTTTATCATAACCTTGGTGTCGCAATCTACAAAAAAATTTAAATGTAGATTGCTCCATTCGCCCTTCGCCTAAAGGCTTCGGTTAATCGCTTACGCGGTTATTTCAAAAATAAATAGTTGGTTCCTTAATAATTATACTACACAAATGTTAATCAATAGTTGTAGAAGTTCTTCCAGTACCTACAACATCTTCTTGTAGAGAACGCCAAGTATTACATCCAACAATTCCGGTCAGATGCAAGCCCACGACTAGTTTGATATTTCCTTACAGCATTTTCTGTTGCAGAACCAAATATACCATCTAGCCCACCGGGTAGTATAACCTAAAGTGTTTAAATCATCTTGAGCAATTAAAGTATACATACCAACGCTACCTCTTTTAACTAATGGAAAACCTCCACTTGAGCAAGCTGAACTTAAAGCCCTTTTATCGAAGTGGACCCATGTTGGAGTTAAAGACACAGGCTCTACATAAGACCATACACCCGAATTTTCAGCACTATTTCTTAAAGCAGTTCTTTGAGCATTAGTCCAAGTTTGTGCAACATCAAACGCAACTCCTGCATAGTGTTGACTTTGGTTTGAGTGACCACCTTCCCAAGGTCTTTTAAAAGCAAATCCAACTGGAATAGGACCTCCCCAAATATATCTTTGAGTATTCCAAGACTGCATAGCACGTTTGCTAGTCCATAAAGTAGGGCTTTTACTAGAACCTCTAAATTCACGAACAGTCAAAGTCCTTCCAGTATTATATGGCATTGCTTCAGATTCTCCTCTATAATACGTTTCCATACGATTTATATCATTATTATAAACTAATATCTTTGCCATTTTTTCACTTCCCTTTCATGATATTACATAATATGAAAAAGGTGTAAGAAGGGTGAATAATGTTTTCAACTAAATACAAGTCTTGAAAATGCCTAAAAAATATGTTATACTAATAAAGTAATATATTTGTAATTATAAGAATAGAAATAATACTGGGAGGTAAAAATTTTGAGTAAAGCAATGTGGAAACCAGGAACGTTTATATATCCGATTCCAGCAGTTATGGTATCATGTGGAAATATGGAAAAATCGAATATATTAACAGTTGCGTGGACTGGAATTACTTGTTCAACACCAGCTAAAGTATATATATCAGTAAGACCAGAAAGATATTCATATAACATAATAAAAGAAAGCAAAGAATTTGTAATTAATCTAACCACAGAAGAACTAGCTTATGCAACAGATTGGTGCGGAGTTAGGTCAGGAAAAGATTATGACAAATTTAAGGAAATGAAATTAACAAAAGAAAAAGCAAATTTTGTTAAATGTCCTATGATTAAAGAAAGTCCAGTATCAATAGAATGTAAAGTAGACGAAATTAAGGACTTGGGAGGACATCATATGTTTATAGCTGATGTATTGGCAATAAATGCTGACGAAAAGTATATTGATGAAAAAGGTGCTTTTGACATATCAAAATGCAATCTAATTGCATATGCAAATGGTGGATACTATTCACTAGGTAAAAAAATAGGAAAATTTGGATTTTCAGTTCAAAAGAATAAAAAGAATTAATGAATTTAAACAGGTTAAGGAAATATTTATCTTAACCTGTTAAAAATTTTTAAAAAAAGCTGTACTTTTTTTAAGATTTAATTTATAATAGACAGGTGTTTCAATAAAGGCAGAATATAAATTGTAAGATTAATTTGGGGGAATTATAGTAATATGAGTGGAAAAATTAATGAAGAATGTGGAGTATTTGGAGTTTATTCAAAGGATTCAAGAGACCAATTAGCATATATGGTAGACGTTGGATTATCAGCACTACAACATAGAGGAGAAGAAAGTTGTGGAATAGCAATAAATAGAGATGGGCTTATAACATATAGAAAAGATTTGGGATTAGTCTCAAAAGTATTTTCAAAGCACGAGATAGAAGAACTTCCAGAAGGAAAAATGGGAATTGGACATGTTAGATATTCTACAACAGGAGAAGCAAAAAAAGAAAATGCACAACCTATGGTAATAAGGCATAAAAAAGGTAATCTAGCAGTTGTACATAATGGAAACTTAACAAATGCTTATGAGCTTAGAAAAGAGTTAGAAGAAAAAGGAGCAATATTTACAACAACAACAGACACAGAAGTTATATGCCATATAATAGTACAAGAAAGATTAAAGACAGCTTCAATAGAAGAAGCAGTTCAAAACACAATGAAGAGATTAAAAGGCTCTTATGCATTAATAATAATGACATCAACTAAGTTACTCGCTGTAAGAGACCCACAAGGCTTTAAACCACTTTGTATAGGAAAAACTGAAAATAGAATAGTATTTGCATCAGAAAGTTGTGCATTAGACATAACAGGAGCAGAACTTATAAGAGATGTAAAACCAGGAGAAATAGTAGTTGTAACAAATAATGAAATGACGTCAATAGAAGCTGATGTAGATAAACCAAAGGGCTTATGTTCATTTGAATATATTTATTTTGCAAGACCAGATTCAGTACTAGATGGAATAAGCGTACATAAATTTAGAGAGGATGCTGGAAGATGCCTTGCAAGACAAGCTCCAGTAGAAGCTGACATTGTCGCAGGAGTTCCAGACTCTGGGCTAGATGCAGCACTTGGATTTTCAAAAGAATCAGGAATTCATTATGATATAGTATTTACCAAGAGTAAATACATAGGAAGAACATTTATACAAAATGCACAAGACACAAGAAACGAATTAGTTGGATTAAAGTTAAACCCAATAAAACAAGTCGTAGAAGGAAAGAAAATTGTGCTAATAGATGACTCAATAGTTAGAGGTACAACAATAAAGAAAATCATCGCTGTTTTAAGAAAAGCAGGAGCAAAAGAAGTACATTTAAGAATCGCTTCACCTGCATTTATGGATGTATGTTATTTTGGAACAGATATAGACAATAAAGAAAATTTAATAACATACAATAGAACAGTTGAAGAGATAAGAGCCATGATAGGAGCAGACAGCTTAGAATATTTAAGTATAGATAGCTTAAAAGAAATTACAAAAAATTGCAAAGTCTCAAATCTTTGTGTAGGATGCTTTACAAGTAAATATCCAGTAGAAGTTCCAAAGGAGATAAGGAAAAATACCTTTGAAGAAATTAAGCTATAAAAATGCATAACTTCCAAAAGAAAGTTTAATAAATAAATATTAATCAAAAAAATAGAACTCTTTTATAAAGGGCTCTATTTTTTTGCAACTTTTTGTCGAACGAAAATCATAAATCGTCAAAACTTCCTAAATTTTGCTATTGGAAAATATTTCCAAATGATGTATAATCTAAAAATGAAAAATACAAAGGGAGGCAAAAGTATAATGAATGTAAACTATGACGAAAAGGACAAGCTACTTTGCTTTGAGATTACAGAAGAAATTGACCATCATGGGTCAGAAAAAATAAGGAGGCAAGCAGATAATGAAATTGAAAGATATATTCCTAAAAGAGTTATATTTGATTTTAATAAGGTTACTTTCATGGACAGTGCAGGAATTGGCATGTTAATTGGCAGGTATAAAGTTGTAAAAATGCTTGGCGGAAACGTTGAAATGATTAATGTAAAACCTAATATTAGAAAAATATTTGAAATGAGCGGAATACCAAAAATAATAAAAATAAGTTAAATAAAAGGAGGAAATATGAAAGGAAAATATGACAATGAAATGAATTTAGAAATTCCAAGTAAATCATGTAATGAGGCATTTGCAAGAGTGACAGTTGCAACCTTTGCAAGTCAGCTTGACCCAACAATAGAAGAAATTGCAGACATAAAAACTGCAGTTTCTGAAGCTGTCACTAATTCCATAATACACGGATATGAAAATAGTGAAGGAATAATAAAAATAAATTGCAAGATTGAAGGAAGAAAAGTAATAGTAGAAATATCTGATACAGGAAAGGGAATAGAGAACATAGATATTGCAAGAGAACCGCTTTATACAACAAAAGCGGAGCTCGAAAGGTCTGGAATGGGCTTTACAATAATGGAAAGCTTTATGGACGAATTACATATTGAATCAATACTTGGACTTGGAACTAAAGTAACAATGACAAAAACAATAAAAGAAAATACTTAAATGTCAAAGGAGAGACAAGTCTAAATGTATGAAAATAATATAGAGAACATTGTTAAGGCAAAGAATCGGAAATGAAGAGGCAATGACAGAGCTTGTTCAAAATAACAAAGGACTTATTTGGAGCGTAGTAAAAAGATTTTGTTCAAGAGGATATGAAACAGAAGATTTGTACCAAATAGGCTGTATGGGATTTGTTAAAGCAATAAAAAGATTTGATACGAATTTTGATGTTAAATTATCCACATATGCAGTACCATACATATTAGGAGAAATAAAAAAGTTTATAAGAGATGACGGAATAATAAAAGTAAGTAGAAGTGTTAAAGAATTAAATATGAAAATAAGCAAATTAGAAGAAGAGCATTTAAGAAAAACAGGTGAGAATATAAGTTTAAAGGAACTAGAACAAAAGTTACATGTAAGTAAAGAAGAAATAATTGTTGCATTGGAGGCAAGAAAGCCAGTCGAATCAATATATAGAGAAGAAGGCCAAAATGATGATAATGGAACAGAGCTCATAAATAAAATACAAACTTCAGAAAATGAAGAAAATATAATAGTTAATAGAATTGCAATAAGTCAGTTAATTGAAAGACTAGAGCCAAAAGAAAAACAAATAATTATACTAAGATTCTTTAAAAATAAGACACAAAGCCAAATAGGAGAAATTTTAGGAATATCACAGGTGCAAGTGTCTAGAATAGAGAAAAACATTTTAAGTAAAATGAGGAATAATTTGGAGGTAGTATGAAGAAAATATTAATATATATTTTAGTAGTAATAGGTATATGCTTTATTATACCTATATTTTTTACTACAAAATTCAAAATAAAAGAGATATTTTGCGAAAGTGAAGAGAAAGAAGAAAAAATTATACAAGATATAGAAAAATATTCATATTCAGACTTTAAGACAATAAAACTTTTGCATAAAGAAAGTGGAGAAGTTGAAGAAAAACCACTTGATGAGTATATAGCAGAAGTTGTTTCAGCAGAAATTCCGGCAAACTATGATGTAGAAGCGATAAAAGCACAAAGTGTTTCAGCAAGAACATATACGATATATAAAATAATACATGGTTTGAAACATGAAAATGCTGATATATGCGATGATTATGCTTGTTGCCAAGCGTGGATTTCCAAAGATGATAGATTATCTAAGTGGAAAGAAGGGGAAAGAATAGATAATTGGAACAAAATTGTAGAAGCGGTAAATAGCACAATTAGAGAAGTTGCAACATATGATGGACAAATAATAAATGCATTTTTTCATTCAAATAGTGGAGGAGTAACAGAAACGGCATCAAATGTATGGGGAGGAGAAGACTTTCCATATCTTAAGTCAGTAGAAACATCAGGAGAAGATGCATATACTCAATATAGTTCAGAAGTTAGTTTAACAGAGGAAGAATTGTTAAATAAGTTAAAAGCTGAATATAGTGATATAGAAATTGACTTCGCAAATGAAGAGAGCATAAAAATAATAGATTATACAGAAAGTAATAGAGTAAAAACTGTAAAATTTGGAAATAAAGAAATATCAGGGGTAGAAGCAAGGAGAATATTAGGACTTAAATCAACTAACTTTAATATTACCAAAAACGACGGAAAAATAATTTTTAGTGTTGTAGGAAATGGTCACGGAGTTGGCTTAAGTCAAACTGGAGCTGATGCCTTGGCAAAACAAGGATTTAACTATCAAGAAATTTTAAAACATTTCTATACAGGGATAGAAATAACAAAACTTGATTAAACTTTTGTATAAATCTCCCAAAACAGGAAATAATCATAATAAAGATTTTGATATGATTTTAGGAGGTAAATTTTATGAGAAATGACAGGAGAAAAGACAGAACAAGAAATATTTCAGGAAGACATAATGAGAGTGGTAGCATAAAAAATGCATTATATATAACAGGCACAATTTTAGCCTTAGGAGTAATAGCGTTTTTTATAACAGTTATGATATATAACAACAGTTTAGAAAAAGTATATACAGATTTAGAAGGAGAGAAGATAGGAGAAGTAACTGATACAACAAATAATGAGATAGAAGAAGCAAGTACAAACTTAGGAAGAACAATAGAAGAAATGGAAAATGAAGTTCAAAGTACATCAGTAGAAAATGAAGAAGAAACAGTAGCAAATGTGGAGACTAAAAAAGAAGAAAAGGAAGCGGAACCAAAAAAAGAAGAAACTAAAAAAGTAAGTGAGACTAAAGAGGATAAGAGTAAGGAAAATAAAGATGAAAAAGCAGTAGTAAATGAAACGCAAAATCAAGAAACGAAAGAAGAAACAAAACAAGAGGAACTTAAATTTGCATATCCAGTTGATGGAGAAATAATGAAAGAATACGCAAAGGATAATTTGGTATACTCTGAAACATTAAAAGAGTGGGTAACTCACGATGGAGTTGATATAAAGGCTGACAAAACAACAGTTGTAAAAGCTTCTGAGAAAGGAAAAGTTACAGCAATAAAAAATGATCCAAGATACGGAACAACAGTAATAATCGAACATTCAGGAGGATTTGAAACTAGATATGCAAATCTTTTAACAGCTGAATTTGTAAATGTAGGAGAAGAAGTAAGCAAAGGACAGACAATTGGAACAGTTGGAAATACTGGCGCATTTGAGGTACTAGATGATTCACACTTACACTTTGAAATTCTAAAAAATGAGGAATATCAAGACCCAATGCTATATATTGGATAAAGATTATAACTCTATATTAATAATTACTAGACAATGGTTTTAGTCAAAAAGTTTTCATCTGTGTTAGTAAGTAATATATTTAATTTGACTCGTTCCTTGTTGGTCGTCTCATAGAGAATGTATGAAGCAAAGCTTCAACATTCTCTAATTCGCTCCCATGCTACGCGTCACTTCGTAAATTAAATATATTACTTACTAACGGATTAAAAACAGCTTTTATAATAAACTATTGTCTAGTAACATTTTCTTATATTTTTTTGCTTTTTCTATTGAATTATTTATCTAAAGCCGTTATAATATATAAAGATGCACTCATAGCTTAGCTGGATAGAGCGTTCGGCTACGAACCGGAAGGTCGGGGGTTCGAATCCCTCTGGGTGCACCATATTTTTATTCCCATTTATATCGTGTCTTCAATCTATAGCAGAACTTAAAGTCGTTCTTTTCTTTTTGAATTCTTCTTACAACTATAAATGGCTGAACTTCTTGAGCTCTTGCGAATTCTATAATTTCTTTTTCGGTCAAGTCACTTTTTTCTATAAATTGATTATAATCTTCTTCATTTATTAATGTATTACTTGCAAATTTATCAGCTTTATCTTCCATATCTGATTTCGAATCTGTATAATCAATGAATTTAGTACTTACTATATCTCCATTTAATAAATGACCTATTTCATGAAATAATGTAAACCAAAATTCATCTGCAAAAGATCTCCTAATTGTCATTGATAATATAATTCTGTTGTTAATTTTTTTTATAAAACCTTGCACAGGTGCTCCTTTAAAATTTTTAACTACCTGAAATGTAATTCCACATTCTGCAAAAATTCTTTTTAATTCTTCGATAGCTTTATTTATTTCTAAAAACATACATTTTTTTATATTATTAATATTAGCTGCTAATTTTTCTGTACTATATTCATTCACAATATTACTCTTTTCAGCAATTAATTCACAAATTCTAAGCCATACATATAAAACGTATACATTTGTTTCAATAGTTTGTGATTTTCTAAAAGCTACTTGACTAGTAACCAAATTATTAATATATGTTAGATTATTCACATTGCATATATTTCTTAATTCAATTATTTGTGATATTATATTTTTGGTTTTAGTCATTATTCCCATATTTTCTGCATAGTTAATTAAAGATTTCAATGATTTTACAATACTAACCTCATTTTCATCAATTTCTTCTTGTTCTTTGTATTCTAATATTTCTTTATCATATATTCCCTGTAAATTTATCCAAAAACTTGCTGGCATGCCAAAAACATATTCTAAACTTTTTGCAAATGATGGTGATATACCTTTTTTTCCATTTACAACTTCACTAACATGTTTTGGAGAAAATCCCGTTCTTATAGCTAATTCTTCTTGATTCATTTGCCTCTCTTCCAAAACTTCCCTTATAGTTTCTCCAGGATGAATAATAAAATCAAGGGATAATCCATTCATTTTTTCCACCATGATAATCTAACACTCCTTTTATATTTAATACTTTACAATTTTTTAAACTTTCTAAATCCAAATTTGTTTCTAATGGTTCTACTACTATTCTATAATTTGCTGTTATTGATATTCCATAATATTTATCTAAATCACCTTCTAAAGGATGTGGCTTTCCAAGTGCTATTTTAGTTAAATACTCATTAAAATTATTTGCAGCTTCTAATTGATTCATTCTCTGTTTTATCTTTCTTCCCATTTCAAGTCCGACTTTTCTTTGTAATGTTTTAGCATCACACAATATTTTTCGCACTTTTTCATCTTTATATTCAAATTGCAACATTTCACCTTCTTTTAAGTAAATTACCTGTTAGGTAATTATATTTTACTACATATTTTTTTATATTGCAAGTAAAATGATA
>CANQLH010000036.1 GCA_947624655.1 uncultured Clostridia bacterium
GTGTGTGTGTGTGTGTGTACAGCCCCAAGGCTTTTAGCTTCTTTGTTATTTATTTTCATTTCTTTCTTCCTCTTTTGGTTTTATTTTTACTTTTCTTAAGTATGTGCTTATTATATATTTGTGATTTCCATTTGTCAATTGATTTTGTAAATTTTTTTGGAGAAATCGTTACGATGGTTTATTATAAAAGCTGTTTTTAATCCGTTTGGAAATAATATATTTAATTTACGAAGTGACGCGTAGCATGGGAGCGACTTAGAGGATGTAAGAACAAAGCATCGAGATGCTTTGTTCAATACATTCCTCTTAGGAGACGACCAACAAGGAACGAGTCAAATTAAATATATTATTTCCAAACGTAGGTAAAAAATTTTTTGTTAAAACCATTATATTGTAACTTCCTATTAGATAAAAAGCAAAAATTTTGTTTACAAATTTTTTTTGCTATGTTATAATCTTCATATATAAACAAAGGAGGCTTATTAAATGAACCAGATATTATACACGGGAAATACTAAAAAACCCGCTTCAATAAAATCAATTATTAAGTTTTTCTCATTTTGTGCACTTCTTTTAGGTATAGTTTTTATAGGGAAAGGTTCATATGCTTTATATTCTAACTATACTGCAAATAAACTTGCAATTGATACAAGTCCCGCAAGTATTCAATTTGATCAGGAATCTAATAATGCAATTATAACGGCTTCTCACAGTAGTGGAATTTCTAAAATAAAATATCATTGGAACGAAGATGAAGACATGATTGTTCAAGGTGATTTGCAAAAGACAGTAATAATAGATAATATAAATATACCAACAAATGTTAATTCTCTTATCGTAACAATTATTGATGGAAATGGAAAAGAAACAATCGCATCTCATGAATATTCTTATGCTGGAATTGCTATTGAACTTGCTGTTGTAGATAATGCTTATATAAAAATTACTGCATCAGATTTAAGTGGACTTTCTTATATAACTTATAAATGGAATTCAGATGAAGAAGTTAAGGCTTTCCCTGATGGAGATAATAAGGTTATTGAACAAACAACAGAAATTCCTTCAGGATTAAATACATTAACAGTAACTGCTGTAAATATTAATAACGAAACTATAACTAAAACACAAGATGTAAAAGGTGTTCATCCACCTCAAATTCAAGTATATCATCAACAAGGATATCTAGTTGTTATGGTTAATGACGAAGAAGGAATTGACAAGATTATTCAAAAAGTTAATGATGAAGAAAAAGTAATTGAAGTAAATGGCGAAAAGACAAAAGCATATAAATATAATATTACTGCATTTGAAAATCCAATAGTTTCTATAACTGCTGTCGATGTTGAAGGTGCTGAAAGCGTATTCAAAGGAAAATTATAATTAAAAATTGGAGATAATGTAACAATGGTACACGAAATTTTTGTTGTAGAAAATGAAGAAGATTTAGTACATCACCTAAAAAAACTTTTTAAAAATGATAAAGATATAGTATTTAAGTCTATATCTGTAAATAATTTAGTTGAACATCTATTAGATATTCCTACATTATTTATAATAAATGAGGACAAAATTGAAAAAGATTCTCTTATAACTACATGTCAAACTATTCGAAATAATGAAGACAATAGTATCACACCAATAATAGTAATAACTTCAAATAATGCCCTTAAGCATCAAAGAGAAATTTTAAAAGAAGAAGTTGAATTTTATATAGAAAAACCAATAGATAATGACTGTATTTTCTATATAATCAGGAATATAATAAAACTTTTACTCAGAAATAGAGGTATTAGCCCTCTTACAAAACTTCCTGGAAACGTTCCTATTCAATCAGAGCTAAAAAAACGTTTACTAAAAAAGCAAGATTTTGCTGTTTTATATTTTGATTTAGATAACTTCAAAGCATATAATGATACTTATGGTTTTCTTGGTGGAGATGAGATTATAAAACAAACTGCAAAAATAATCTTAAAGCATGTAAACGCAAATGAAACTAATCATAATTTTGTTGGTCATATCGGTGGTGATGATTTTGTTGCTTTAGTTACAAATAAAAATTATGAACAATTATGTCAGAATATCATTCTTGAATTTGATAAAAAAATACTTGATTATTTCTCAGAAGAAGACATAGAAAGAGGCTACCTAGAAGTTCCTAACAGAAAAGGTATTATGGAAGAATTTCCTTTGGTGTCTATTTCAATAGGTATTGTGGAAGTTTCTAAAGATAGATTTGATAATGTTCTTGAAATTGGAGAAATTGGAGCTCAAGTAAAACATTTAGCTAAAGTTACTCCTGGTAGTGCTTATGCAATAAATAGAAGAAAAGTTTAATATATTCTTTATAAAGCACATATATTAATAATATATGTGCTTTTATTATTGTATAGCAATAGTTTTTCTTGATACCTATCCGCAATCTTTGATTGTTATGGTGGATAGGGTTCTTATTAAATACTTAAGCACTATGGAGGGATTTATATGTTCTTTTTTAGAAAAAAACACTTTGCATTAATTCTTTTTAGTTTATTTCTATCTTTTTCTTTTTATTTAGCTGAAGAAAACTTTGTTAATAAAACTTTTGATATAACACAAGTTTCTGCAATCCCTGTAAGCGAAAAAGTAATTATCATTGATGCGGGACATCGGACGGAGAAGATGGTGGTGCCACTGCTAGTTCTGGAATTAATGAAGCTGAATTAAATTTAAAGGTTGCCTTAAAACTTCAAAGTTTACTTGAACAAAGCGGTGCGACCGTTATTCTTACACGCTCTGACGACAAAGCAATATATGAATTGGATAGCAAAACTCTTCGCGAAAAGAAGGTATCTGATATAAAAAATAGAGTAAAACTTGGAAATGAAAGTAATGCAAATATTTTTGTATCTATTCACATGAACAAAATTCCTGAAACTCAATATGATGGCTGGCAAACTTTTTATAATAGTAAAAGTGAAAATGGCAAATTTTTAGCAGAGTGTATACAAAAGGCGTTAAACAACTCTATTGATAAAGAAAATAACAGATTGCCTAAAGCAATTAACAATGTATACCTTGTTCAGCACGTGGAAATTCCTCTTGCTCTTGTTGAATGTGGATTTTTATCAAATGCACAAGAATTAAAACTTTTAACTCAAGATGACTATCAAGATAGGTTAGCTTGGGGTATTTATACTGGGGTAATTGATTATTTTAAGTCTTGACATTTTTCGATTTGCTCGCGAATTGATTTTTCTACAAATTGATTTAATGACATATTAAATTGTTTTGAAAATATAACGGCTTTTTCATGGAGTAAAGGCTCTATTCTAACATTAAAACTTCCTTTATATTTTTTATGAGGATTTTTTCCTAGTTTTTCACATTCTTCTAGGTATTCCTCTACTGCCTGCCTAAATTCTTTTTTTAATTTTTCCACTGTATCAGCTTCAAAACTAATTACATCTTCAATGCCCTCAATCTTTCCCCAAAAAGTAGATGTTGTATCTTCATAATGTACACTAGCATAGAAATCTTTATATTTCATCATATTTTTCATCTTTTTCCTCCAATCTTTTTAAGCTTTCTATTATAAGCTCTATTTGATAAGGCTTCATTATATTGCTGGGATGTGGCTTATGTAATTTTATTTCGAATTTTGTATCTTTATGTATAAATGAAACTCTAGAACCTGATGTTCTTCCATTATTATATTCGTAAAATCCTAATAAACTTAATAACGTTTTCACTTCTTGATATGTAAAATCTTTTGGTTTTGACATTAATTTTTCAATTAGTTTTTCTTTTTTACTCATATATTATACTCCTTTTTTATATATTTTGCAACTACTTTTTAGTTGCAAATTGATTTAATGACATATATATTTTCTTATATCAATCTCTCCGCTATTGCTAACTTTTACAGATATTTCTCCCATTTCATCCGTTCTATATATTTTTGTACCGAAGATTTTCTAACCTCTCAATTACACTATCACTTGGATGTCCAAATTTATTATTTTCTCCAACGCCAATTAATGCAATCTTAGGCTTTATTGCATTTAAAAATTCTTGTGTACTTGAGGTTTTTGAGCCGTGATGCCCTACTTTCAAAATTGCAGATTTTAATTTTTTTGTTCCTTCATATGTTTTTACAATTTCCTTTTCAGCTATTTCTTCTATATCTCCTGTAAATAGCATTGAAAAGTTATTGTAATTTAGCTTTAACACAATAGAATTATTATTTAATATATTTTCTTGAATAAGTTTTTCTCTTGGCCATAAGATGTCTATTTTTATATTTTTTTCAATTTCAATTACATCTCCCTTCTTAACAATAATTACATCTATCTTTTTCTCTTTTACTATCTGTTTAAATTCTTCATAGTTTTGTGAATCTTTTCCCTGCTTACTTATAATTGCTTTTTCCACTTTTATATTTTCAAGTAATGTTAGAATACCTCCTACATGGTCTGTGTCGAAGTGACTACATATTACATAATCAAGCTTTGTTATTTTTCGGTTAAGTAAATATGGAATAAGTGTATTTTCTCCTACATTATAGGTTTCAGAACCTCCCCCATCTATTAATACCACCTTACCCTTTGGTGTTACAATTAAACAAGAATCTCCTTGCCCAACATCAATAAAATATATTTTTAAATCTTTTGGATAAGTAGATATTAAAGTGAATATCAGAATAAAACTCAAAATAATTGATATAACTTTTTTATAGTTTTTTCTTGCTATATGAATTAATTTTATCGTTTTTAAGATAAAAATTTTTTTGCCATATTTGTTATAAAAATACGCTATGAAAAAAATAAAAAGATAATAAATAACAATTTGCCAAAGGCTCGGAACCTTAATATAAATTTTTGAGAATGGAATTTTTGCAGTATTTTGTGTAATCAATAAAAGTAAATCAATTAATAGCTTGTAAAATAGCCCTATAATTTTTGCAATTTTAAAAAATGGGAAAGATATTAAAATTAAAATGAAGCCAAATATGATTATTATTCCTATGATATAACTTGTTAAAATATTTGTTACAAAGAAGGTTAAAGATACTGTTTTATAACTATATGCCATTATTGGCATTATTACAATTTGTGCTGATATGCTTACAAATGCAACATTTTTTATGTATTCTATTAGTTTTGTTTTATTAGAAACTTTAATTAGTGCATCTTTGCTCTTTTTTCTTGTGCTAATTTCATTTATGATTTTCAGAAAACATATTATCCCAATTGTTCCACCATAAGAAAGTAGTACTCCATTATTATTTATGTTATATGGATTAGATATTAAAATAATGAACAGTGAAAAGCATATACTTGACCAAATATCATTCTTTCTATGTAAATTTCCGTGCTAATAATAAAATAATTGACATTGTGCATGCCCTCATAACAGATGGTGTAAAATCGGTAAGTGCCATAAAGAATATTAAAAATATGCTCGTAATTGCTCTTATTTTCCTTTTTGAGGCATTTAACCTGCTAAGACTATAAGTTATACCTGTTATAATAAAACCTACGTGAGTGCCAGATACTGCTAAAATATGATATATACTGCTATCTTTGAAATTTTGTATTGTTTCATCTTCTATTTCTTTAGTATCTCCGAAGAAGTATTCCTATTGCAACATTTGCTTCTTCTCCAAGTATTTCTTTTAGATTTGATTTTATCTTATTTCTAATATTATTAATACTAATCAAAACAGGATTTAGTTTATTTTTCTCAAGTAATTTTACTTCTCCCTCTACATTTACTATTCCATATATATTCTTTATTTTCAGATACTCTCTATAATCAAATGCCTTATAGTTGGTTGCACTCTTTGCTCTTTCGAATGTTCCATTTAAAATAACTTTATCTCCATATTCCAAATTATTATCTTTTGATGTGTATATTATTAAATTAGTACCTTTGAATTTTCTACTGCTGTGGTTTTTATTATTTTGAAGTATATGTAGCTCTTCCACTTCTACTGTATAACTTGCCTTATATGTTGTTTCTTTTCTGTCTGTAATAACAACTCCTACTATTTGTATATCCTCTATCCCATTATACAAATTATTATGTTTTTCTTCCAAAGATTTTATTTGTATATTAGAAATTATAGAAAAGACTACAAAAAGCAAGATATAAAATTTGTACTTTTTTAATTTATTAATATTTAATATTTTTATAAATAAAAAATATATTCCTCCGAATTATAAAAAATATGGGCACTATACTTACCTTTAAGTATAGCCCCCATATTATACCTATTATAATTCCGAGCCGTTATAAATACAAACGGTCTCATATTTTATCAATCCTTACTGTTATATAATTCTTCTTGCACAAACAAAGTAGAATCCGTCTCCAGATACATTTGATGTTATAACACCTTTTCTTGAGTTAGCTGCATGTATGAATTTTCCTCCACCAATGTATATACCTACGTGACCAATTTTTTTACTTCCACTACTTCTTGCAAAACATATAATATCCCCTGCTTGTAATTCTGATTTTTTTACAGCCCTACCATTAGTGCTTTGAGCAGATGATGAACGTGAAAGTGAATATCCGAAATGTTTATATACATATGATGTAAATCCTGAGCAGTCGAATCCGCTTGGAGATGAGCCTCCGTAAACATATTTGTATCCTAAATATTTTTTAGCATAGGCTACAATCTCTGCTCCTGTTGCTGAACCTTTTTTTACTGCTGGTTCTTCTTTTTCAGTTTTTGCACTTGTCTTTGTTGTTTCTTTCTTTTGTGTTGTTGTCTTTGTAACTGCTTTTCTACCAGATGAGCTTCTTGATGTTAATGTAATTTTTTTATCAGAAATGTATTCAGATGAAACATATCCGATATTACCTGCAAATTCTACCTTTGACCAACCATCAACTGTTTCAATAACTTTAACTTGGTCATTTCTTTTTAATCTTAAAATTATTGCTCCGGAAGTACTTGCTTCTTTTCTGAAATTAACAGGATTTCCTGATATATATCCTGTTTTTTGTGATGAATTTTTTTGTTCAGTTTCTGAAGCTTTCTTTTCTACTATTTTTTCTTCTCTAACCCATCCTTTGATGTCTCCTGAAGTTACATACGCCCATCCATTTACTTCACTTACAACTTGTATCTGTGTTTCTGTAATTAATTTGTTTAATACTAGTGAATTAATAGTTGGCGTTGTATATAATTCAATTCCTTCTGCTAAAGTCTTAACCATTTCTACATTTTCATTTTCCGTATTTTGTTCATTTTCTTCTTCAGTATTGTTTTCTTCCTCTTGAATTTCTGTTTCTTCAATAACCTTTATATAATCTGCTGAAACATATCCTGTATAGATTACTGAATTAACGTCAGCTTTAACTTTATACCATCCATTACTTTCTTCTAAAATTTCAACTTCATCATTCATTGATAAAAGTTCTAATATAGTCGCGTCTGTTGATGCTTCTTTTCTTAATCTTAAAGTATCTGTTGTAACTACTCCTGTTGATGCGAAACTATATGATGTAGTACAAAATAAGATTATCACACTCAATAAGGAAATTACTATACTTTTATTCATAAATCACCTCAATTTTTTCATCACGTATTTTCTATTATACTCTCATTTTCCTGATTTGTCAAATTTTAGGCTAAAAAGTTAGTAAACTTGGCTTTATTTTTGTATTCTTTCTATAATCTTAGAGCATTTTTCATAGATTTCTTGTTTATTAATTCCTTGTATTTCTCTATTTTCCATTACAACTTTTCCATTTATTATAGTTGTTAATACATTATTTCCTTTTGCATTATAAACAATATCTGAATATATATTTCCCGTTGGCTTGCATGTTTCTGTTTCTAAATCAAGTATTATAATATCAGCATCTTTTCCTTCTTCTATTGTTCCTATTTTCTTATCAAGTCTTAACGCTTTTGCACCATTAATCGTAGCCATTTTTAATATTTCATAACTATTCATATTCTTAGAATTTTCAAAAATTCCTTTTTGAAGTAGTCCCGCAAACTTCATTGTATCAAACATATCTAGGCTAGACCCACTACCTTGTCCATCTGTTCCAAGTGTTACATTAATTCCTTTATCAAGCATTTTCTGAATTTTGGCGACGCCACATCCAAGTCTTAAATTACTTACTGGGCAATGAGCAATGCTTACATCTAATTTACTTAATTGGTCTATTTCTTCATCACTTAGTTTAACTGCATGAGCTAAAATATTATGTGTTTCAGTAAAATATTCTTGTAAAACTTGAACTGGGCTCTCTACATTATATGCGGATTTTATGTCTTGTGTTTCCTTAGTATTTTCACAAAAGTGCATATGAATAGGCAAATTATATTTTTTAGCCATATCAATTAATTTCTTTACTGTATCAAGCCCTGTTGTATATAGCCCATGTATTCCTATATTTAACGTTATATTTTCATATAAATTATTATATTGTTTTATAAGTTCTTCAAGTTCTTGTATTCTTTGCTCTCCAAGTCCTCCTACATCATTTACAGTTCTTGTAACTTGCAACCTTATTCCGAACTTATTTGCTGCTTTTATTGTATCTTCTGCCATAAAATATTGATCATTTGCACAGGTTGTCCCTGTTGATATCATTTCTATACATGATAAAAGCGATGCATAATATATATCTTCCCTTGTTAATTTATCTTCCATTGGCCAAATTTTATCTGTTAACCATTCTTGTAATGTGTATCCATCAAGTGTTTCTCTAAATATACTCATACTAAGATGTGCATGTGTGTTTATAAAGCCTGGTAAACATACTTTATTTTCTGCATTAATTATTTTCGTGTCATTTTCTGGATTTATATTTTTTCCAATCTTTGTAATCTTTTTATCTTTAATATATATATCTATATTAGGTTCATACTTTTCTCTATTTTCTGCCATAGAAATTAAATTGCAATTTTTTATTAAAATGTTCATAAGTTAGCCTCCCCTATATGCACGTATTGTATCATATTTATTAAAAATGTCAATGCACATTTTTTAGAATGATATTATTAAAAAGCAATATCATTTAGCTTTCACTTGGCGATTAAAAAGCAATATTATAATTTATTTTCTTGAAGCCTTGGTGTCGCAATCTACAATAAAAATTTATTAATGTAGATTGCTCCATTCGCCCTTCGCTAACGCTCCGGCCCATCGCTTACGCGGCTTCTTCAAAATAAATTATTATATTGCTTTTTTTCTAAGTAGCTTTGCCAACGTGCACAGTCCAAAGCGACTTAACCTTGTTGTACACATACCTCTTAAATATAGGCAAGAAAAAAGATTGGTATATAAGTACCAACCTTTTTTTGAAATTATAGAACTTATGCTAATTCTACAACAGCTCCTGCTTCTGTAAATTTAGCTTTTAATTCTTCTGCTTCTTCCTTAGCTACGTTTTCTTTAATTGTCTTTGGAGCTCCGTCAACTAAGTCCTTAGCTTCTTTTAATCCTAATCCTGTTGCATCTCTAACAACTTTGATTACTTGAATCTTGTTTGCTCCTGCTTCCTTTAATACTACATTAAATGCTGTTTTTTCTTCAACTTCAGCACCTGCTCCTGCTCCAGCAGCTGGTGCAGCTGCTGCTACTGCAGATACTCCATATTTTTCCTCAATTCCTTTAACTAATTCTGATAATTCAACAACTGTTAAACTATCGATAGTTTCTAACATTTCTTCAACTTTTGACATTTTAAATTTCCTCCTAAATTTTTAATAAATATTTTTTGCGCATTTTTTACCTTAAGCTGCGCTTCCTTCTTTTTGAATACGTACTTGGTCAAGTGCAACTGCAAGTTTTGAAATAGTTCCAAGTAATCCACCAGCAAGCATTCCAATAAGAGTTTCTCTTGATGGTAATTTTGCAAGTGTTATTATTTCTTCAGCTGTCATAACCTTTCCTTCTATTACACCACCTTTAATTTTGTAAAAGTCGTGTTCCTTTGTATATTCATAAATTGCTTTAGCAGGTTCTAAATAGTCATCATGACCTATTATAACTGCTGTTGGTCCTTCTACAGCTTCATCTAAGCCTTCAATTTGACATTTTGCAAGTGCTCTTCTTGAGATATTGTTTTTTACAATTTTGTACTCAGAATTAGATTTTCTTAAGTTAGCTCTTAATTTTGTTACGTCTTCAACATTAATTCCTCTGTAATCTGCAAAAAGAATTAATTTTGCATCTTTCATTTTTTCTGCAAGTACATTTACATCTTCTTCTTTTTGTTTTAGGATGTTTTGATTAGCCATTATTTCACCTCCCTAAAATTTGTATTAAAGTCATTATTATCTAATAGAATTTCCTATTAAATAACAAATACCCATCTTTTATGTCCTTATCTCCGAGACATAAAAGATGGGGCTTTAACCTCATTTTATTATTGCCTCGGTAGGACTTATTCTTTTGCCTACTGTCTTAGGTAATTTTCTATTTATTTTTGATTTATATATAAACTTGGTCCCATTGTTGTAGTAATAGCTACACTCTTTATATATTGACCTTTAGCAGCTGCTGGTTTTGCTTTGATTATTGCATCCATTATTGTATTATAGTTTTCTAGCAATTTTTCAGCTCCGAAAGAAACCTTTCCAAATCCTAAGTGAATTATATTAGTTTTGTCTAATCTATATTCAACTTTACCAGATTTGATATCTGCTATTGCCTTTGTAACGTCCATTGTTACTGTTCCTGATTTAGGGTTTGGCATTAATCCTTTTGGTCCTAATACTTTTCCTAATCTTCCTACTACACCCATCATATCTGGTGTTGCAACAACAACATCATAATCAAACCAGTTTTCTTTTTCTATTTTTGGTATTAGTTCTTCTGCTCCAACAAAGTCTGCTCCTGCTTTTGTAGCTTCATCAGCCTTTGGTCCTTTTGCAAATACTAATACTTTAAGTGTTTTACCTGTACCATTTGGAAGTACTACTGTACCTCTTACTTGTTGGTCTGCATGTTTTGAATCAACACCTAATTTAACGTGTAATTCAACTGTTTCATCAAATTTTGCTTTTGGAAATTTTTCTACTAATTCTAAAGCTTCTTTTGCATCATAATCTTTTCCTTTTTCAACAAGCTTAACTGCTTCTGAATATCTTTTTCCTTTTTTCATTTTTACCTCCTTTGGTTCTAACGAAGTTTATTTACTTCTCCCAATACTAATAAATTAATATATCATAGAGTTTTGATTTATTTATCCTTCTACTACGATACCCATTGAACGAGCTGTTCCTTTAACCATGCTCATTGCTGCTTCTACTGATGCTGCATTTAAATCTTCCATTTTTTGTTCTGCTATTTGTCTAACTTGTTCTTCAGTAATTTTTGCAACTTTCTCTTTGTTAGGTTTTCCAGATCCTTTTTGAATCTTTATAGCTTTTTTAATTAATACTGCAACTGGTGGAACTTTTGTTATAAATTCAAAAGTTTTGTCCTTGTATACTGTAATAACTACTGGAATTATCATACCTGGCTCATTAGCTGTTCTATCATTAAATTCTTTAACGAATTGCATAATATTAACACCACTTGAACCAAGTGCTGGACCTACTGGTGGAGCTGGTGTTGCTTTTCCAGCTTCTATTTGTAATTTGATTACATTTGTAATTTCTTTTTGTGCCATTTTTTGCACCTCCTTTATGTTTAACTTATAAACTAAAAGTCTTTTTAAGGCTTATTTTATTAAAATTATAATTTTTGAACCTGTGAAAATTCAAGTTCAGCTGGTGTTTCTCTTCCAAACATTGAGACTAAAACTTTTACTTTTCCTTTTTCTTTGTTTATTTCTTGTACTACTCCTATAAATCCTTCTAATGGACCATTTATAACCTTAACAGATTCATTAACTTCATAGTCAACTTTTATTGGTACTTCTTCAAATCCCATATTTCTTATCTCTTCTTCTGTAAGAGGTATTGGATTAGTTCCAGAGCCAACAAACCCTGTAACTCCTCTAGTATTTCTAACAATGTACCATGTTTCATCTGTTACTATCATTTTTATTAAAACATATCCTGGAAATACTTTTTTTAGATTTGCTTTTCTTTTTCCATCTTTTATTTCTATCTGCTCTTCCATAGGAACGATAATATCAAAGAAATAATCCTCAAGTTCTCTGTTCTTAACCATCTTTTCTAGGTCAGTTTTTACTTTATTTTCATATCCAGAATAAGTATGTATAACATACCATCTTGCGACTGAGTCTTCTTTTTGATGTGCCAAGTTATCCGCCTCCTTAACTATTATTCTGAAGCTTCTGGTATATCAGTTGTTTTCTCCTCTGGGTTATCTGACTCTTGATTACCCTCTGCTCCATTTTCATCAGGATTTTGTTCATTATTTTCTTCGCTATTTTCTTCGCTATTTTCTCCATTTGATGTTTCATCTTCTGATACTGTGTTTTCATCTACCGTATTTTCATCTACTGTATTTGTTACATTACTTTGTACTAATGATTTTAATTTATCTATTCCGTATGTATTTAAAGCTTCAAAAGCTAGGTCTAATACGAAGCAAATAGCTGTTACAATTAATACAATAACTACTACTATTATTGTATTGTTTATAACCTGACTTCTTGTTGGCCAAATAACTTTTTTAAGTTCAGCTTTAAAATCTTTCCAGAAATGTTTTTGTTTATTATTTTTTTCTGGTTTATCAGCTTTTGCCATATTTACAACCTCCCTTTTCTAAAGTTATTTAGTTTCTTTATGTGTTGTACGTTTTTTGCAATATTTACAATATTTTACTATTTCTAATCTATCTGTGTTATTTCTTTTGTTCTTAGATGTCATATAATTTCTTCTCTTACATTCTGTACATTCTAAAGTTATGTTCTCTCTTGGACCTTTTGCTGCCATTTAAATACACCTCCGTAATTTTATGTTATTTGTCATTCATTAAATTTATTGGTTAAATAACGATGTGAACACGCATTAACCTCAATACGTGTTCACATATTTTATCATACAATTTTTTATTTGTCAATAACTTGTACAGCTTTTTTTGTTTTTTTATGTAACTTTTGTTACTACTCAGCCCTAAGAATAAAGTTATCCACATAAAAATAATAGAAAAGCAAATAAAAACACAATAAATCC
>CANQLH010000037.1 GCA_947624655.1 uncultured Clostridia bacterium
ATGAAAAATTTGACAAAAAAATTAACCATTTACAATGGTTAGCTTGATTTTAGTTATTAAAAAGTGTTTAAGTTCCGTGGTGTAAGAACTGCATTTTTATATATTGTACCATATCACATATCACTTTTTCAATAAAATTTTTATTTTTACACTTATATTTATTGCAATATAATGCTATTCTATTGAAACAACCCATTATCCTGTAACGGGCACCGAGGCGCCTTGTTCATTACTACTTGACAATACTACAAGTAAAGTATATTATTATATTGAATTTTTACAAATGAAAGGGAAGAATTATGTTAGAATTAAAAAACGTTTCAAAATTCTATTATAATAATGGAATCATAGCTTCAGGATTTACAAAAGTAAATTTAAAGTTTAACATAGGCGAATTTATTGTTATTACAGGAGAATCTGGAAGTGGAAAGTCTACACTCTTAAATGTAATATCAGGGTTAGACAGCTATGAAGAGGGCGAAATGTACATAAATGGCAAAGAAACTAGCCATTATACTGAAAATGATTTTGAAGAGTATAGAAGAAAATATATTGCCAACATCTTCCAAAATTTTAATTTAGTAAATAGTTATACTGTGTACCAAAATGTTGAATTGGTATTACTTTTGAATGGATATAAGAAAAAGGATGTAAAGAAAAAAGTATTAGATATGATAGACCAAGTTGGTCTTACTAAATTTAAAAATACAAAAGTATCTAAACTATCAGGAGGCCAAAAGCAAAGAGTTGCAATAGCTAGAGCAATGGTAAAAGAAACTCCAATAATTGTTGCAGATGAACCAACAGGAAATCTTGATGTAGAGTCTGCAAAAGAGGCTATTGAAATACTAAAGAAAGTATCAAAGGATAAACTCGTAATAATCGTAACACATAATATCGAACAAATGGAACAATATGCAACAAGAATTATAAAGATGCATGATGGAAGAATAATAGAAAATACAGAAGTAAAGAAAATAGATAGAAATATACAAGCAGAAACAAGCAAATACAGTAAAATAAGCATATTTAATAAATACAGATTAGGTTTTAGAAATACCTTTAATGTATTTACTAAATTTGCTCTACTATTTGCGGTCTTTTTGTTTATAACAATATCAGTACTTTTAGAATATTCAAGTTTTCAGTCTTTAGAATATGAACTTTCTCAAGAGGATTATAGCTATTATTTTGAAGATTTTTCTCCAAATCGTGTGCTTATAAAAAAGCAAGATAAAAGTGCTTTTTCTGATGAAGATTATAAAAAAATAGAAGGAATATCAAATGTAGATTATGTTGTAAAAAATGATTATCTTGTAGATAAAGATGTAATATTCTATAAAATGGAGAATATTAGTGACCCATATAACTCAGTTATTTTTTCAGGTATAATAAATGATATAGAAAAGTTTGATGGAACACTTGATGTTGGTAGAATGCCTGAAAATGCTAATGAAGTTGTGATAAGTTGTAGCAAAGAAGATTATAATATTTCAAACAAACTAGATAAATTAATAAATAATAAGTTTAGCATAAGTACAACAAATTCATATAATGAAGTTACAACTGCTTCTGTTGTTGGAATTATGTATAATGATGATGACGATGATTATTTGTATGATATATATGGGAGCAAAGAATTAATAGATAAATTAAATTTATCAGTAAATAGAAATTTTAGCACCCTAAGATATTTATTTAATGGAAAATATACAAATATAAACACTTACTTGGTTATTCCAAATAAAAATGTAGAAAAGGGAAAAGCCATTGTAAATGACGATTTAAAATACCAATTAAGTAAAGGCAGAATAAAGAATCAGCCTATAAGTATATGTGTTGATAATATCTTTTATGAAGATAAATTGGATTTAAAAATATCAGGTACATATACAAAAAATAATTTTACAAAAGTTACAGGAATAGAGGAGTTTAATAATGGCATAATTTGCATAAATGAAGAAGACTATAATTCTTTATATGATAAGGCTCCATACCAATCTTCTGTATATGTAAAAGAAGTAGATAATATAGATGAAACTTTACTTGAGCTCAAAGAAATCGGCATTGCTCCAAAGAGAATAACAGATTTTGCAGTACAAGATAATGCAGCATATAAACAAGTGATGAAAATAGTAAAACTTGTTGTAACATTTTTACTAATAATTGTATTATTCTTCATTTCATATTTAATAATTAAAATAATACTAAAATCAAGAAATGTATACTATACAACGCTTAGAATGCTTGGAGCAACTTTCAAGTCGGTAAAAAGAATATTAGATATAGAACTATTTGTAAACTCTAATATTGCTTATTTTACGTTTATATTAATTGTGTACCTTGTTAATGCAAATATTTTAAATTGGGGATATGTAGCAAACTTAACATCATTTTTGACTATTCGTGAATATGTGCTAGTTTATATTATCTTAGTTTGCATGTCCAGACTAATTTCAAGAAGATTTGCAAGAAAAGTGTTTAAAAAATCTGCAATTAGCACTTACAACGAGGAGGTGTAACTATGATAAGTTTAGTAAATGTAAATAAGTATTTTAATAGACATAAAAGAAACGAAATACATATTATAAATAATACTTCTCTTGAATTTGAAAATACAGGATTGGTTGCACTTCTAGGTGCTTCTGGTAGTGGTAAAACAACTCTTTTAAATGCAATAGGTGGTCTTAATAAAGTAAATAAGGGCAAAATTTATATAAATGGTAAGCAAATAACTAATAGAAGAGCATATAAAGTTGATAAAATCAGAAACTTAAATATTGGGTATATATTTCAAGATTATAAATTGATTGACAATTTGACTGTTTATGAAAATGTCGCAATAGCTCTAAAGATGATTGGTTTAAAAGATAAAGAAGAAACTAAGAAAAGAGTGAATTATGTCTTAGAATGTGTTCGGAATGTATAGATATAGAAATAGACCTGCTAAAATGCTATCTGGAGGAGAAAGACAAAGAGTAGCAATTGCAAGAGCCATTGTAAAAAATCCTAATATTGTAATTGCTGATGAGCCAACTCGGAAATCTAGATAGTAAAAATTCTTTAGAGATAATGAATATTATTAAGGCAATTTCAAAAGATAGATTGGTAATACTTGTTACTCATGAAACTGAGCTTGCAAAGTTTTATGCTTCAAGAATAATAGAGATTAAAGACCGGAAAAGTTACAAATGATTATAAAAATGATGACAATAATGCTTTAGATTATAGATTAGAAAGTAAAATATACTTAAAAGATTTTGAGAATATTGATAAATTTAGCAAAAATAATATTAATATAGATACCTATTCAAATAGTAATGAAAAAATTGAAATGGAGATTGTATTAAAAAATAATAATATCTATATTAAAGCACCAAAAAATAGAGTACAAGTAGTTGATGAAAATTCGTCAGTTGAGTTTGTAAATGAGCATTATAAAACAATAGATAAAACTATTTATGAAGAATATTCGTATAATTTAGATAGTATTATTGACAAAAGGTTTAAAATAAAATACAGTTCAATAAATGGCTTCTTTAAATCTTGTTATATGGGTGTCAAAAAAATTGCTAGCTTTTCAATACTTAAAAAAATACTTCTTATTGGTTTCTTTGCATCAGCTATGTTTATTATGTATGCTATTGCAAACATTGCAGGAACACTTAATATAGATGATTCAAAATTTATAACAGCAGATAGGAATTATTTGCAAGCTGAACAAGACAAAATAAGTGTTGAGAAATTTTTAGAATACGAGAAATTAGATGAGGTTGATTATATTTTGCCAGGTGATGGAGAAATAAATTTAACTATGAAAATCGAAGATTATTATCAATTACAAGAAACTGGCTACCAGACTACATTATATGGTAAGTTAACTGCTTTAGATGTTATTTCGGATAATGATATTATAAGTGGAAAAATCCCACAAAATGAAAATGAAATAGTAATAGATAAGATGGTATATGGGAATGCGACTTCTGGAGCTTATAACGCATTAACGCAAAAAGGGATAAATTCTGCAGATGAATTACTAAATAGAGAAGTATCATGCGGAGGTATTGATAAGCTTACGATTGTAGGAATAGTAGATAAAAAAAGTCCATCTATTTATGCAAATAAAAGTATATTTGTAAATTTATTAAATGAATTACAAAATCAAACTTTAATATGGTATGGTGCAGGTGGATATGATACTAGCACAGGTACTCAGGAACCAGCAAATGTTGCAGACTACACTTTATATTTAGATGATATAACTTTAACAAAAGGGAGGATGCCTGAGAATGATTATGAGGTTATAGTAAATAAATCAAATGAAAGCCAGATGAAATTAAATAAAACTATTGATGCGAAAGTAAATGGTATTAACCTAAAGGTTGTTGGATATTACGATAGTATGACTGATAGGCAGGATTATTTGGTAAATAATAATACAGTAAAATATAATGAAATTGTAGAAAAAACTGGAATAATGGTATATACAAAATATAAAGATGTAGTTTTAGATAAATTTAGAAATGAATTTAATATAAACTTAGAAAGTACCTATGATAAAGCAAGAGAAGAATATATCAAAGAAAGACAAGATAGTATTAGAAGTGGCGTAATTTTTGCAGGAGTGATACTTGCTATATCTTTGATAGAAATATATTTAATGGAAAGGTCCTCTTTCTTATCGAGAATAAAAGAAGTCGGTGTTTTAAGAGCAATTGGTGCTAAAAAGACAGATATATACAGAATGTTTTTAGGAGAAATACTTGCTATAACAACTATTGCAGGAATGCCTGGCTTACTTCTTATGACATATATTCTATATAGTTTTGCAAGAATCCCATATATTGGAGGTATGTTTATTATAAATTTCGAAACTGTGGGAATAAGCATTTTACTTATGTATGTATTTAATATTATTGTAGGTTTACTTCCATTAAATAAAGTTCTAAGAAAAACACCTGCTGAGATTTTAGCAAGACACGATATTGAATAAAATATTTATGTGAACCTCATAATTTTGAGACACTTAAATTATTTTCTATGCTTCTTATATGTATAGCATCAACATATATTGCAACAAGATATATGTTATCAACTGTATATATAATGCCAACTTTAATTGCATTAAGTATATATATATATAAATGAAAAAGTATAATTTATAGAAATAAAAGGAGATAAGAAATGAAAGTAGCAGTACTAATACCTTGTTATAATGAAGAAACAACAATAGAAAAAGTAGTGAGAGATTTTAAAAGAGAACTACCAGAGGCAGATATCTATGTCTATGATAATAATTCAAAGGATAAAACAGTAGAGAAAGCAAGAGAGGCAGGAGCAATAATAAGATATGAATACAATCAAGGAAAAGGTAATGTTGTAAGAAGGATGTTTAGAGAAGTAAATGCTGACATATATGTTATGGTGGATGGCGATGACTCTTATCCAGCAGAAGATGTGCATAAGCTAATTGAACCAATACAAGAAGGTAAGGCAGATATGGTAATAGGAGATAGACTTTCAAATGGAACATATAAAAAAGAAAATAAAAGGACTTTCCATGAGTTCGGAAATAGCTTAGTAAAGAAAACAATAAACAAGTTGTTTAACTCAAAATTAAAAGATATAATGACAGGATATAGGGTATTTAATAATATATTTGTTAAAAATATGCCAGTATTAAGTGAGGGCTTTGAGATAGAAACAGAAATGACTTTATATGCATTGGATAAAAGATTTATAATAAAAGAAATTCCAATAGAATATAGAGACAGACCAAAGAATAGTTATTCTAAAATAAATACGATAAGTGATGGGATAAAAGTACTAAAAAAAATAATAAGTATGTACAAGGATTATAAACCAAAAAGATTTTTCTTTATAATAGCATTAATACTAGTAGCACTTGGACTAGTATTTGGAGTGCCTGTAATAGTAGAATTCTTTAAAACAAGATATATATCAAAGCTTCCATCAGCAGTGCTTGCAACAGGTTTAGTAACACTAGGAATGATAGTCGCACAATGTGGAGTAATATTAGACACAATAGTAAAACAGCATAGAGAGAGTTTTGAACAGAAATTATTAATGTATAAAGACGAACAAGATAAGAAATAAATATGTTAATAAATATCCCCCAGATTAACTGAGACTGGGGGAATATTTTATTGCTTTTTCATTTTTGGTTTAGCAATAAGTGATGCAAGATATCCGAAGAATACTGCGGCTGCTATACCACCAGCGGCAGCACGTATGCCACCTGTAAATGCACCAAGTAAGCCTGATTCGTTAACTCCTTTTATTGCACCTTTTGCTAGGTTATATCCAAAGCCAGTAATAGGAACAGTAGCTCCGGCACCAGCAAAATCAACTAAATATTGATATATACCAAGTCCACCTAAGATAGCTCCAACTGTTACAAAAAGCACAAGAATCCTTGCAGATGTTATTTTTGTTTTATCAATTAAAATTTGGCCTATTATACATATAATGCCACCAACAATAAAGCACCATACATAATCCATAATGTTTAAACTACTAAAGAATTCATTCATAATAAACTAACACCTCCTAAATCTCGATTGCAGCAGCGTGTGCAATACCTGGGATAGATTCTCCTTGCTGAGAAGTTGTAGCATTAGTAAGTGCTCCTGTTGCAATAAGGAGTATTTTTTTATATTTGCCTGATTTCATCTCATTAAATAAATATCCAGAAAAAACTGTTCCACAGCACGCACAACCACTTCCGCCAGAGTGAGTGTCTTGCTTTTCTTTATCAAATATTAAAACTCCACAGTCATTGTAATTTGATTTTACATTATATCCATATGTTTGTAGCATTTCAATTACTATTTCTTTACCAATATGACCTAAATCACCAGTAATGATTGCATCATAGTAGCTAGGGTTTCTTCCAGTATCTTTAAAATGAGTAAGAATTGTATCAACAGCAGCAGGGGCCATTGCAGCTCCCATATTATTTGCATCCTTTATGCCCTTATCTACAATTTTACCAGGAGTAGCATAGGTTACATAAGGCCCAGCACCAGTAGAAGAAATAATAGCACTACCAGCACCTGTGACTGTCCACTGGGAAGATGGTGGTCTTTGGTTACCAAGCTCGAGAGGAAATCTAAATTGTTTTTCTGCACTACAAAAATGACTAGAAGCAGCAAAAAGTACATTATTTCCTGCTTTTCCTTCAGTAAGAATACTGCTAAGTATCATTCCTTCAACGAAGGTAGAACAAGCCCCGAAGATTCCAAAGTATGGAATATTAAGTTCACGAAGACCAAAACTTGAAGATATACATTGATTGAGTAAGTCACCTGCAAAACAATAATCAATGCTATCAGCAGGAAGGCCAGATTTAGTTATAACCATATTTACAGCCTCTTTTATAATTTTACTTTCTGCTTTTTCCCAAGTTTTTTCTCCCCAGAATTCGTCTTCTAAAAGCATATCAAAATATTTGCTAAGTGGGCCTTCAGCTTCTTTTGGACCAACAATAGATGCTGTTTCAAGAATAGTAGGGGGATTATCAAATTTAATGGTTTGTTTTCCTAATTTTTGCATATACTTTCATCCTTTCTCATACTAAAGTAACACTTTGCGTATTGAATATTAAATAAACAATTCCAACTAAAATTGATGCTGAGATACCATATACAAGAACGGGACCTGCAACAGTAAACATTTTTGCACCTACCCCCATAATATATCCCTCAGACTTATATTCAATAGCAGGAGATACAATGGAATTTGAAAAACCAGTAATTGGAACAATAGAACCTGCACCTGCAAATTTACCAATCCTATTAAAAAGATTTAGTCCTGTTAGAAATGCACTTATACCTATAAGAATGATTGAAGTAATAGCACCAGCTGACTCTTCATTTAGACCTCTATAAGCACATATATCTAATATTAATTGACCAATCGAACATATTAAACCGCCTACCCAAAAGGCATTAAAACAGTTTTTTATAATAGGAGAATTAGGGGATTTTTGGTCAACATAGTCTTGATATTGTTTATTTGATTGTATCTTTTCCATAAATTTCATCCTTTCATGATTTTTTAGTCTTCTCTTTCTCTGTCAATAGTAAAAGTTAAATCTAAATCGACCAAATATTCTGTAATTTTTTTACCAGAGATATTTGCTCTTTGTTCTAAAATTTTAACAGATGATAGATAATCTATTGTTTTAGAAGCTTCAGTAACTGCTTGCACAATAGCATCTTTCCAAGATACTGTTGAAGTACCTGTAATAAATAAATGTTTTTGAGTTGCCACAAATAAGACCTCCTTTCAAGTGATAGATAAAGTTTTTTAAAATTATGCTAGTTATTATTAACAGTTTATAAATAAATATACAAAAAGCTTAAAAAATGAAAATTTTAAAAGGCACATTTTGAAGAAAATAGTCATAAAATTTAATAAGAAACAGAACACGAGGTGCAATTTAAATTGGAGATAAAAAAAGGAGATATTGTAGGTAGAATATCCTATGGAAAAGATATTCTATTTTATGTAGATAGAATAATTAAAACAAGTAATCCTAATAAAGCATATGCTATCTTAAAAGGAATACAATATAGAATAGAAGCAGATAGTCCATTAGATGATTTAGTTAAAATTGAAAAAGAAGAAATAAAAACAGAAAAAAGAGGAATAGAAAGTAAACTAAAAAAAAGATTAGGAATAGTAAGTAAAGGGATATTTTCTGAGAGAAGAAATATAGGGAATAAAATAACGAATGCATTAATTCTACATTTGGATGGAGATAGAAAATATACTCAAAAATCTGAAAGATATTATAATAAGCTTGGATTAAGAGCAGTTGTTAAAAACGTCCCAGAAAATAGACAACCACAAGTTGTTGGAAATTTAATTAGAAGATATAATCCAGATATATTAGTAATAACTGGACATGATGGTATGATAAAGAATGGAACAAACTATAATGATATATATAATTATAGAAATTCAAAGTATTTTATAAATTCTGTTATTGAAGCAAAAAAAGCTTCAAGACCAGACAAAGATTTAGTTATCTTTGCAGGTGCGTGTCAAAGTTTTTTTGAAGCAATAATGGCATCTGGGGCAAATTTTGCATCTTCTCCTGCAAGAATTTTAATAGATTTTATGGATCCATTAATTGTTGCAGAAAAAGTTGCAACAACAGATAAAAATAGAATAGTGACAGTTAGAGATATTTCTGCTGAACTTGGAGATGGGCGGAAAAAGAGTCGGAGGAAGGTATGCAAAAGGAAAAAAATAGAAAAAGTAACAATTGCGTAATATAATTGTAATATAAATGTAACAAAACTAACAAACCCATTTATTTTAATACTTTTGAACATTTTATTTTAAAACATTTTTTGACATTTTACGTCAAAAATGGTATCATTTAACTATCTTAATAAAGTAGGTGGTCAAATGATTTACAGGGATGATATTACTAACTTAAGAGGAGATATAGAAGAAAAAATAGGACAAAAGATAATAGTAAAAGGAACACTCGGAAGAAGTAAATTTTTTGAAAAAGAGGCTACTTTGCAGAAGGCATATCCTAATTTATTTGTTGTTAAATACAATCAAGAAGAAGGAAATGCAACATATAGTTATACAGATGTATTAACAAGAACAATAGACCTTCAAGTATTTGATGGGGAGAATTATTGCTCGATTGTACCACCAAAGCCAGAAGAACCAAAGAGAGTAAGACAAAATGTACAAAACTTGATGTAATAAATTAATAATTTTTCAAAAATTCCTAAGCAATTAGGAATTTTTTTTGCTCGTCTACAATATATATAATAAAAAAGAATAAATGAGGAGGAAAACCCATGATTGATACAGTTAAGGAAAACTTGTGTATAAACAGGATAGTAGGGAGCAAAACATTTGCAGTAACAGTGGAGGGCGACTGTATAATACCAGACACCAAACCAGATATATTAAACGAAGTATATATGACAGGAAATGTTTGCATATATAAAAAAGAAATATTAGAAGGTAAGATAAGACTTGATGGTAATGTAAATGTATACCTAATGTATTTAGCAGATACTGATGCACAAATGATAAGAGGGGTAAATGGTAATATTGACTTTACAGAGATACTTGATTTTCCAAGCATAGATTCAAGAATGATGCTAGATGAAGAAATAACAATAAAAAAATTAGAATGTAAAGTCCTAAATGGAAGAAAAGTTAATTTAAAAGCTTTCTTAGAAGTAAAAGCAGATGTATTTTTAAACGAAAATGAAGAAATAATAAAACAAATTAATAATATAGATGATGTTCAATCACAAATGGTAACATTAACAATTAATTCGTTGGTGGGTCAAAATACAACAAAAGCAATTGCAAAAGAAACAATAGTTATAGATAGTACAGATACATTATTAGAAATATTGAGTATTGATTTTGACATAAAAAATAAAGATACTAAAGTTAGTTATAATAAGGTATTAGCTAAAGCAGACATAGAAGTTAGAATAGTATATTTAACAGATGATGGCAGAATAAAAGAAGTAGAAGAAACTATTCCAGTTATGGGATTTATAGATTTAGTTGGAGTTTCTGATGATAATCTTTGTGATGTAAAATATAAGCTAAAGAATATAGTTATTAAGCCAAACAATCCAGAAGAACATTCAATTTATGTAGAAATAGAATTAGAACTATTTTGTAGAGTTTTTGAAAATAAAGAAGTAAATGTTATACAGGATATGTATAGTCCAAGTAGAAATTTAAGCTTTGAAGAAAACAAAGTGAGTACAATGGTTAATATGAAAAATACATCAAGTGTAATGAATGTTACACAAAAAGTAAGACTTGAAAATAGTGAATATACAAAAGTATGTGATGTAAGTGTAACACCTGTAATAAATGAAACGAATGTATCAAGGGATAGAGTTAGATTTGATGGAGAATTGAACCTCGATTTTATACTTATAAATAATAGCTCAGACAATGCAATTACATTAAGCGAGAATGTTCCATTTGATTTTACACAAGAAATCGAAGGAGTAACTTCTGATACCAAAGTTGCAACAGAAATTGTTCCAACATTTAGAGAATTTGTATCTGACGATATGGAAGTAACTGCAAAAATTGATTTGAATGTAAATACAAATTCATATAATCTTGAAACCGTAAATGTTATAGATAATATAGAGGAAACAGAATGTGGAGATGACAATATTTATAGTATGGTTGTATACTTTGTAAAACCTGGGGATACTCTATGGAAAATAGCAAAAAAATATAGAAGTACGGTAGATGATATAGCAAGAGTAAACAATATTGAAAATCCTGATAGAATAAATGTAGGTCAGCAATTATTTATACCAAAATGTTCAATGTGTAGAACATAATTTACGATTAAAATCATAATATAGCATATGGAAAAGATTTATTCAAGGAAAAGAATACAAATGCCAAAAGTATATTTTAATAGATTTCAAAATGGAAAAATTGATTCAAAGAGACGAAAAATACTTAAAATATGCTTAATATTAATAATAGCAGTTGCTGTGATGATATTTATTGTAAAAAGTATAAATCCAATAATTGATGAGATATGTATGGATGAAAGTAAGAAAAAAGCGACGTTAATATCTAACAGCCAAGCAACTGAGGTAATGTCAAGATATTCTTATGATGATGTTGTTACGATATATAGGGACAGTAATGACAATATATCTATGCTAAAATCAAACATAATTACAATAAATGAAATAACATCAGATGTCGCAATAAAGATACAAGAAGAATTTGAGAAAAATAGAGAAAGCAAAGTATATGTTAAATTTCGGAAGTTTGATGGGAAGCAAAATATTTTCAGGATTAGGACCTGAGATTCCAATAAAATTATATACTTCTGGAACAGTAGAAACAAAATTAAGGAGTGAATTTCAAAGTACAGGAATTAATCAAACAATACATAGACTATATTTGGATGTAATATGTGATGTAAGTGTTCTTACACCTTATGATGTTATAAATGATAAGATAAGTAATGAGGTAGTGTTAATAGAAAATGTTATAGTTGGAATTGTTCCAACAACGTATTATAATCTTGAAGGAATGGACAGTAATAATTTGTATGATACAGTAAAATAGTGTAGGAAAAATAACCTACACTATTTATGCACGTTTATATGGTTTCATCTCATTGGTTATATTTAATATATAATCAACTGATACATCGTAAAATAATGAAAGTTTTATTAGAATAACAGTCGGAATATCATTTCTTCCTATTTCGTATTGTGAATAACCAGTCTGAGACATATGTAGGTACTCAGCAATTTGCTTTTGTGTTAAATCTCTATCTTCTCTTAATTCTCTAAGTCTGTTATACATAATTAGCCCCCGTTTCAAAATAATTTTATGAAAATTTATTACAAATATATTTTAATTCAAGTTAAATAGGGGTAAGTTAAAATAACACGAAACAAGTTAAAACAGGGCAAAACAGCACATTTTAAGTTAAGTTTTACCATAGAGTTATACATAAAGAGTAGATATTATCAATAAGTATTTTATAATGAAATGCAAGTAAAATGCAACATATTATTATTGCATTTGTTACTAAATAGTTACAAGATAATGGGGCTTTTCAATAGAATAGCTGAAATGATTTATTTTTAGAGCTTTGGTGTCGCAGTCTACAAATTAAAGATATATATGTAGACTGCTCCATTCGCCCTACGCTACGCTTCGGTTAGTCGCTTACGCAGCTCTTTCAAATAAATCATTTCAGCTATTCTTTAATATAAAAACATTATACCGTAGTTACTACTCAGCCCTAATGACATGAAAAGGAAACCTTTTACATTGAAATTGTAATCGGTTTTCTTTTTCCTATA
>CANQLH010000038.1 GCA_947624655.1 uncultured Clostridia bacterium
TAAAACAGGAGATATAACAGCAACAATATCAGCAACAGGAAAAGACTCACATTCGGGACCATGGCAGATAGAATACACAGTAGGAAACACAACCCAAACAACAGCAGGAGGAACAATATCACAAACAGTAAAGATAAGTGCAGATGGAACAACAACGATAAAAGCAAAAACAATAGACAAAGCAGGAAATAAATCAACAGCAGAAGCAACAGAAACAATAAAAAGGGATGTAACAGTACCAAGTTCAGCAACAATACAAATAACAGCAAGTGCACCAACAACAATAACAGTATCAGCAACAGGAGCAGACGCAACATCAAAGGTTGCGACATATCAATTCCAATATAAACTATCAAGTGCAGTTACGTGGAATAATGACGGGACAGCATCAGCAAGTAATATTCATACATATCAAGGATTAACAACAGGAGAAACCTATAATGTAAGAGTAGGAGTAACAGATAATGCAGGACTGACAACCTATAGTAGCCCACAAGACCAAAAACTATATTGTGCAGATAATGCTCATAATTACACTTGGGAAACAGAGATAGCTTCAACATGTACAACAGAAGGAACAAAAAAAGGGACATGTAGCGTATGTGGAGCAAAAACAACAGGAACAATCGATAAGAAACCACATACTCCAGGTGCACAACAAACAGTATTAGAACCAACGTGCACGGATTCCGGTCGCTGGGAACGACATTGTACTGAATGTGGTTCTCTTACCGGTTACGGGAATGTGGAGGCTCTGGGTCACGATACGAAAAACGAGCTCTGCCACGGAACCGTGTGGGTCGTGACTAGTACGGCCACGTGGTCTACCGGTTTCGCTTTCATGAGCAATAAATATGATAGGAGGTCAGTCTGCCAAACATGTGGTTTAACCATGACCGATGGGCCCGCTTACCGCGCCCTATTCTACTACGAATGCCCAAACACCGGATGTGCCGACAAGGAGTACTTGTGGACGCATAAGGACTGCGTTCCAAGAGACATTGCTGTGGGTGACACAGTATTGCCCAATATAGGCTTTTGCACTTGCAAATCTAGATGGGTCTGTCAGAGATGCGGTCTAACCCGGTGAATGGGGCGGAAAATATTTCACATAAACCTATCTTGACAAACCATCTACATCATTAAAACAAAAAACACTTGCAAAGTTTACAAATTTGATATACAATAGTACCGAATTAAAATTAATATTTACGGATATAATAAATTATAAAGCCGTAAATGGTAAGGAGGAATTTTATGTCAGTAAAAGTAGGTATTAATGGTTTTGGAAGAATTGGAAAATTAACATTCCAAGCAGCCCTTGATAAGAAAAAGGTAGAGGTAGTTGCAATAAATGACCCATTTATTACAGCAGATTATATGGCATATATGTTAAAATATGACACAATACACGGAAAATTCGAAGGAGAAGTTAAAGGAGAAGAAGGAAAACTAACAATAAATGGAAAAGAGATAAAAGTATATAACGAGATGGATCCAAAAAATATTCCATGGGGAAAAGATGGAGTAGATATTGTTTTAGAGTGCTCAGGAGTATTTACAACAATAGAAAAAGCAAATGCACATCTTGAAGCAGGAGCAAAAAAGGTTATAATTAGTGCTCCATCTAAGGATGCCCCAATGTTCGTAATGGGAGTTAACAACACAAGTTATGACCCATCTATGAATATTATTTCAAATGCATCTTGTACAACAAACTGCTTAGCACCACTTGCTAAAGTTATAAATGACAATTTCGGAATTAAAGATGGATTAATGACAACAGTTCACTCAATTACAGCAACACAAAAAACAGTTGATGGTTCATCTAAAAAGGACTGGAGAGGCGGTAGAGCTGCATCATACAATATCATACCATCTTCAACAGGAGCTGCAAAAGCAGTAGGAAAAGTTATACCATCACTTAACGGAAAACTTACAGGAATGGCATTTAGAGTACCAACAACAGATGTATCAGTAGTAGACTTAACTTGCAACCTAGAAAAACCAGCAAGTTATGAAGAAATATGTGCAGTTATTAAAAAAGCAACAGAAAATGAAATGAAAGGTATTATGGAATATGTTGATGAACCATTAGTATCTTCAGATTTCATACATGACAGCCACACATCAATATTTGATGCAAAAGCTGGTATAGCATTAACAGACACATTTGTTAAATTGGTTGCTTGGTATGATAATGAATGGGGATATTCTAACAAATTAGTAGATTTAGCAATATATATTTCTACAAAATAAATATAATTAGCAAAAAGAAGCAATCGCGGTAATTTTAAAGTGATTATGCTTCTTTTTTAGTAATGAAAGGATGAAAATTTTATGAATAAGAAAACAGTAAGAGATATTGATGTATCAAATAAGAAAGTATTGGTTAGATGTGATTTTAATGTTCCACAAGATGAGAATGGAAATATCACAGATACAAGAAGAATAGTAGGTGCACTTCCAACTATAAAATATTTATTAGATAATAATGCAAAGGTAATTCTTTGCTCACATTTAGGAAGACCAAAGGGAGAAGTTAAAAAAGAATTTTCACTTGCACCTGTTCAAAAAGAATTATCAAAAGAACTTGGAATAGATGTAAAGCTTGCAGACGATATTGTAGGAGAAAGTGCAAAGGCACTTACTAAAGATATGAAGGCAGGAGAAGTTGTTTTACTTGAAAATGTTAGATTTGACAAGAGAGAAGAAGCAAATGATAGAGAATTTTCAAAAGAACTTGCATCACTTGCAGATATATATGTAAATGATGCTTTTGGTACTGCTCATAGAGCACATAGTTCAACAGCAGGTGTTGCAGAATTTTTGCCAGCAGTTTCAGGATTTTTAATTGAAAAAGAAATTAAGTTTTTAGGAGAAGCATTAAATAATCCAGTAAGACCATTTGTTGCAATTCTTGGTGGAAAGAAAGTATCAGATAAAATATCTGTTATAAATAACCTACTTGAGAAGGTAGATACATTAATAATTGGCGGTGGAATGGCATATACATTCTTAAAAGCTAAGGGATTAAATATTGGTTCTTCAATTTGCGAAGAGGATAAATTAGACTTAGCAAAAGAACTTATGAAAAAAGCAGAAGAGAAAAATGTAAAATTACTTTTGCCAGTAGATGTTAATGTAGCAAAAGAATTTGACAAAAATGCAGAAAGCAAAATTGTAAATGTAGAAAATATTGAAGATGGATGGCAAGGACTTGACATTGGACCTGAAACAATTAAGCAATACGAAGAAGTACTAAAAAATGCTAAAACAGTTATGTGGAATGGCCCTCTTGGAGTTTTCGAATTTGAAAAATTCGCAGTAGGAACAAATAAAATTGCAGAAGCATTAGGAAAACTTGATGCAACAACAGTAATAGGAGGAGGAGATTCAGCTTCTGCTATTGAGAAAGCAGGACTTGCAGATAAAATGACACATATATCAACAGGTGGAGGAGCATCTCTTGAATATTTAGAGGGAAAAGTTCTTCCAGGAATTGATTGCCTAGAAAATAAATAAAAAGGTTTATGAGCTTAACCTTTTAAAAGCTTAAATATGTAAAAAGGAGAATATGGTGTATTTGTTAATCTAAATACACCATAAAGTATTAAAAATGAGAAAAAAAGTAATCGCAGGTAATTGGAAGATGAACATGCTTCCAAATGAAGCAATAGAATTTGTACAAGAGTTAGAACCATTAGTAAAGGATACGCAAAATGAAGTAATATTATGTGTTCCATATATAGATTTATTCTATGCTCTTTTAAATACACAAGATACAAATATAAAAATTGGAGCACAAAATATGCACTTTGAAGAAAGTGGTGCATATACAGGAGAAGTTTCTGGAAAGATGCTTAAATCAATAGGTGTAGAATATGTAATTATAGGACATTCAGAAAGAAGAGAATATTTTGCAGAAACGGATGAAACAGTTAATAAAAAGGTTAAATCAGCATTTGCAAATGGCTTAAAACCAATAGTTTGTGTTGGAGAATCTCTTGAAGAAAGAGAAAGTGGCAAATGGGAAGAGAAGATAACTATGCAAACAAGAAAAGCACTAGATGGACTAACAGAAGAAGAGGTTAAAAATACAATAATTGCATATGAACCAATATGGGCAATTGGAACTGGCAAAACTGCAACAGCAGATGATGCAAATGACAGTATTAGAAAAATTAGGGAAGAAATTTCAAAAATATATGGAAATAATGTAGCAGAATGTGTTATAATACAATATGGCGGTAGCGTTAAGAGTTCAAATGCAAAAGAATTATTTACAAAATCTGATATAGACGGTGGTCTTGTCGGTGGCGCTAGCCTTAAGGCAGAGGAATTTGCTAAGATAGTAAATTTTTAAAAAATAGAAAGAGGGACTAATTTTAATGAAAGACAAATTAACAATGCTAATGATACTAGATGGTTTTGGAATAAATCCAGAAGAAAAAGCAAATGCAGTAAAACTTGCTAATACTCCAAATTTAGACAAATTGATGGCAACATGTCCTCATACAGAAGTTTACACAAGTGGATTGAAAGTAGGACTTCCAGAGGGACAAATGGGAAATTCAGAAGTAGGTCATACAAATATTGGAGCTGGAAGAATTGTATATCAAGAGCTAACAAGAATAACAAAATCAATTGAAGAAGGAGATTTCTTTAGTATAAAGGAATTTAATGATGCAATAGAAAATTGCAAAAAATATAATTCAAAGCTTCATATCATGGGACTTTTATCAGATGGAGGAGTTCATAGTCATATAAGGCATTTATATGCATTATTAGAAGGCGCAAAGAGAAAAGGATTTGAAGATGTATTTGTACATTGCTTTATGGATGGTAGGGATACTCCACCAACATCTGGAGAAATGTATATTACAAAGCTTAAAGAAAAAATGCAAGAAAAAGGTATTGGAAAAATCGCAACAATTACAGGTAGATATTATGCAATGGATAGGGACAAAAGATGGGAAAGAATTAAGATGGCATATGATGCAATGGTAAATGGAATTGGGCAAAAAGCAACAGATAGCGAAAATGCAGTTGAAAAGTCTTATGAAAAAGAAGTTTTTGACGAATTCATTGAGCCAATAGTAATGTGCGGAAGTAATAACGAGCCTATTGCAACTATTTCGGAACATGATTCAGTAATATTCTTTAACTTTAGGCCAGATAGAGCAAGACAAATAACAAGATGCTTAGTTGATGATAATTTTAATGAGTTTGAAACAAAAAAATTAAATTTATTCTTTGTATGCTTTACTCAGTATGACGAAACTATGCCAAACGTAAGCATTGCATTTAAACCTACAAAATTAAAGAATACTTTTGGAGAATATATAAGTAAAAATGGCCTTAAACAATTAAGAATTGCAGAAACAGAAAAGTATGCACATGTAACATTTTTCTTCAATGGAGGAGAAGAAAAAGTATTTGATGGAGAAGATAGGATACTTGTTCCTTCGCCAAAGGTTGCAACATATGATTTAAAGCCAGAAATGAGTGCATATGAAGTAACAGACAAATTAATCTCAGCTATAAATGAAGATAAATATGATAGTATAATATTAAATTATGCAAATCCAGATATGGTAGGACATACAGGAAGCCTAGAAGCGGCTATAAAGGCCATTGAAGCAATTGACGAATGTGTTGGAAAAGTAATAAAAGCAGTAAAAAATAAAAAAGCTGTTATATTAATTACAGCTGACCATGGTAATGCAGAGCAGATGGTAGATTACAAAACTGGGGAGCCACATACAGCACATACTACAAATCCTGTTCCATTAATTCTATATGGAATGGATGATGTAACATTAAAATCAGGAAAACTTGCAGACCTTGCACCAACAATGCTTGATATTATGGGACTAGAAAAGCCAAAAGAAATGACTGGCGAAAGTTTGATTGAAAGATAGAGAAAAAGGGAGTTTTTATGAATTGTCCGAAATCTTTAAAAATGGCGCATGAAGAGGTTCAGCAGAAATTATTTGCCATGCTACCCGAAAAGTGGGATAGGATTTATCTTTATGCTTCAATTATAGACCACTTTAATAGTTTACAAACAGGGGAGATGTTCTTTTTCTATTACCCTAAGGGAGTATTAAAGAAAAGGCCTATAAATGTATATGAAGTTCCAGTTAAATTTAATATAGATGAAAAACAATATTTTTCGATGGCAGATGATTTGTATGCAAGTTTAAAAAAATTAAGAAAAGAATGTATACAGAACAATGAAAAACCTTGGACAAATTTAACAATTTCAATTGAAAAATTAAAATACAAGGTAGAATATAGCTATGAAGAGTTAAAAGCCTCAGAATATGATAGCAATGCAAGGCATATAATATGGGCTTATAAGTATTTGGAGACACCTTATGAGAGTCTTAACAGGAAAGAAAGAAAGATAATAGATGAATACATAAAATCTGAAAAAGAACCTGTTAAGGTGTTTATGCTTCCTTTATATGAAAAGGGAGATACAAATGGACTAAAAATTATTAAACAGGCAGAGAAAAGTTTGACGTATGTAACAGATGAGACAATAAAAGAAATGGAGTTTAGGAATACTCATGTTCCTAAGAGCCAAATATTAAATTCGAAATAAAAGTGTAAAGACTTTTATATATAAAAATAAAACAAAGAAAGGAAGAAAATGCATGAAAGATTACTTAGAAATTTTAGACGTAGAAGCACTAGAAGTGCTAGATTCAAGAGGAAATCCAACAGTTCAAGTTACAGTAACAACAGAAGGAGATTTTAGAGGAACTGCAATGGTACCATCAGGAGCATCAACAGGAAGCTTTGAAGCAGTTGAGCTAAGAGATGGAGACAAATCAAGATATATGGGAAAGGGAGTTCAAAAAGCAGTAGAAAATGTAAACACATTAATATTCGAAGGCTTAGTTGGTATGAATGTATATGACCAAATGGGCATCGATAAAAAGTTAATTGAAATTGATGGAACAGAAAACAAAGGCAAACTTGGAGCTAATGCTACACTTGGTGTATCACTTGCTTGTGCAAAAGCTGCAGCAGAATCTCTTGGAATGGAATTATATAATTATATTGGTGGAGTAAATGCTAAAACATTACCAGTTCCAATGATGAATATTTTAAATGGTGGAAAGCATGCAGATAATACTGTAAATATACAAGAGTTCATGATTATGCCAGTTGGAGCAAAGACTTTCTCAGAATGTATGAGAATGAGTGTTGAAATTTATCACACATTGAAAAAAGTATTAAAAGAAAAAGGATTAGCTTCTGGTGTAGGAGATGAAGGCGGTTTTGCACCTAACCTTTCAAGCGATGAAGAAGCACTTAAATTAATAGTAGAAGCAATAGAAAAAGCAGGATACAAACCAGGAGAAGAAGTAGTTTTAGCATTGGATGTTGCAAGTACAGAAATGTATGATGAAGCTAAGAAGATAGGTAAAGAAGGATGCTATTATTTCTGGAAAACAGATGAATTAAAAACTGCTGATGAAATGATAGATTATATTGTATCTTTAACAGAAAAATACCCAATAATTTCAGTAGAAGATGGTTTAGCAGAAGAAGATTGGGAATCTTGGAAAAAGCTTACTGAAAAATTAGGAAATAAAATTCAATTAGTAGGAGATGACTTATTTGTAACAAATATTAAGAGATTACAAAAAGGATTAGACTTAGGTGTTGCAAATAGCATACTAATTAAGTTAAATCAAATAGGAACACTTACAGAGACATTAGATGCAATCGAACTTGCTAAGAAGAATGGATATACAGCTGTTGTATCACATAGAAGCGGAGAAACAGAAGATACAACACTTGCAGATGTAGCTGTTGCAACAAATGCAGGCCAAATTAAAACAGGAGCACCATGCAGAACAGACAGAGTTGCAAAATACAACAGATTATTAAACATTGAACATGATTTAGCTGATCTTGCTGTTTTCCCAGGCCTAAAGGGATTAAATAAATAATTACATTGAAATTGGAGTAATATATTGAATTTACTTTGTAAATTAAAAATATTACTCCAAAAAAATTTTTAATAAAGGGGATGATATAATGCTAGTCAGAACTTATGTAGATTTGACTAATAAATATAATGAAATATCAAAAATTTGTCACGATACCAACCAACCTATTTATATCACTAAAGATGGCTGTAATGATTTAGTTGTTTTAAGTAGTGAAGCATACGAAAAATTCGAAGATTTGAAAAGCTTTAAAGAAGAAATATGTAAAAAAATAGAAAAAGGTTTAAATGATATTAAATTGGGAAGGTATGTATCTGCTGAAGAAGGCTTTAGAGAAATGGAGGAAAAGTATAATTTAGATGGATGAATATAAAATAAATTTGACTTTGCAGTTTCAAGATGAGCTAGATAAAATTTATTATTATATTTATTATTCATTACATGCTCCTAAAACTGCTAATAAGTTACATCAAAAAATCAAGAAAAGTGTGTACAGTTTGAATTTTTCACCAGAACGATATAGTAAAATTTATGGTCTTAATAATCTAAAAAATGAAAATATAAGAAAAATGCCAGTTGACAATTATATTATTATATATCAAGTAAATAATTTAAGTCGACAAGTTTTTATTCTACATATATTTCACGGTAAACAAAATTATTTTAATCAACTTTAAATCTATAAAAAATCAATAGACTTTTCACATAAAGTATTATATAATAGCTCCTAGAAGAAGAGCAATATGAATTGCTCGAATGGAGGTTTTTATATGCCAGAATTTGTACACTTACATGTTCATAGTGAGTTTAGCTTACTTGACCGGAGCAAATAGAATAAAAGATTTACCTGTAAGAGCAAAAGAGCTTGGAATGAAGGCTATTGCAATAACAGATCACGGAGTTATGTATGGAGTAATAGATTTTTATAAGGCATGTAAAAAAGAAGGAATAAAACCTATTATTGGGTGTGAGGTGTATGTAGCACCTAGAAGCAGATTTGATAAAGAAGGAGCTATTGATAAAGAATATAATCACTTAATTTTGCTTGCAAAAAATGAGCAAGGATATAAAAATTTAAGCAAGCTTGTATCAATCGGCTTTACAGAAGGATATTATTATAAACCACGTATAGATTTAGAAGTTTTAGAGAAGTATCATGAAGGACTAATTGCACTTAGTGCATGTTTAGCAGGAAGCATAAATCAAGCAATACTTGCAAATAACATGGAAAAAGCAGAAAGTATTGCTTTATGGTTTAAAAATCTATTTAAAAATGATTATTACCTAGAACTTCAAAATAATGGAATTAAAGAACAAGTTTTAGTTAACCAAAAACTAGTAGAAATAGCTAGAAAATTAGATATTCCATTGGTTGCAACAAATGATGCACATTATTTAAAAAAGGAAGACGCATATAACCATGAGGTTCTTTTGTGTATACAAACGGGAAAGAAAATGTCTGATGAAGATAGGATGAGATTTGATACGGATGAGTTATACATTAAAAGTCCAGAAGAAATGGCAGATTATTTTTCTAATATTCCAGAGGCAATAGAAAATACAGTAAAAATTGCTAATGAATGTAATGTTGAGTTTGAATTTGGACATACTATTCTTCCTAATTATGATGTACCTGAAGAATTTAAAACTCACTATGATTATTTAAGAAAGCTTTGTGTTGATGGTATAAAGAAAAGATATGGAGAGAATGCACCAAAAGAAATTTGGAACAGGATGGAATTTGAAATCTCTGTAATACAGAAAATGGGATATGTAGACTATTTCCTTATTGTTTGGGATTTTATTCATTATGCAAAATCACATAATATCCCAGTAGGACCTGGCCGTGGCTCAGGAGCAGGCTCAATTGTTGCTTATGCAATTGAGATAACTGATATTGATCCAATTAAGTATAACTTACTTTTTGAGAGATTTTTAAATCCAGAGAGAATAAGCATGCCAGACTTTGATGTGGACTTTTGCTATGAGAAGAGAGAGAAAGTTATTGAGTATGTATCAAATAAATACGGACATGATCATGTTTCACAGATTATAACTTTTGGAACAATGGCAGCAAGAATGGTAATACGTGATGTAGGTAGAGTCTTAGATTACCCTTATGCAGAAACAGATAAGATTGCAAAAATGATACCAAATGAATTGCACATAACAATAAAAAAATCAATAGAACAAAATAGAGAGCTTAGAGAGTTATACGAAAATAATGATGAAGTTAAAAAAATATTAGATATATCAATGGCATTAGAAGGCATGCCAAGACAGGCCTCAACCCATGCTTGTGGAATAGTTATAACAAAGGAACCAGTTGATACTTATGTCCCTTTGTATGTACGAGATGGCAGTATTTCAACACAATATATAATGACAACCCTAGAAGAGCTAGGCTTGCTTAAGATGGACTTTTTAGGTTTAAGAACACTTACAGTAATTGCTGATGCTATAAAAATTGTCAAAGAATCTAGAGGGATTGATGTAGAATTTGACAAGGATATGAATGATCCTAATGTATATAAATTATGGGCAGATGGCAGAACAATGGGAATATTTCAGTTTGAAAGTGCTGGAATGACTAAATTCATGAAGGAACTCAAGCCAGATAGCCTAGAGGACATTATAGCTGGAGTATCTCTATATCGCCCAGGCCCAATGGATCAAATACCAAGGTATATACAAAATAAATTAAACCCAGAGCATGCTGTATATACTCATCCTGCACTAGAACCAATTTTAAATGTAACTTATGGATGTATGGTGTATCAAGAGCAGGTAATGCAAATAGTAAGAGACTTAGCAGGGTATTCTTTAGGTAGAGCAGATTTAGTACGTCGTGCCATGGGAAAGAAAAAGCTAGATGTAATGGCAAAGGAAAGAGAGATATTTATACATGGAGAAGTAGATGAAAACGGGAATGTAATAGTTCCAGGCTGTGTAAGAAATGGAATAAGTGAGGAAGATGCAAACAAGATATTTGATGAAATGGCAGAGTTTGCAAAATATGCTTTTAACAAATCTCATGCAGCAGCGTATGCAGTTGTATCATATAGAACAGCTTATTTAAAGGCATATTATCCAGAAGCTTTACTTGCTGCAACGTTAAACAGCTTCTTAGGAAATTTGGATAAAGTACAAATATATATTGAAGAATGTAAAAACTTAAATATTTCAATATTAAAGCCTGATATAAATAAAAGCTTTACAAGATTTACAGTTGATGATGGCAAGATTAGGTTTGGCCTTGGAAGCATAAAAAATGTTGGAATAGCTGTTATGGGTAGTATTGTAGAAGAAAGAGAAAAAAATGGTACTTATGTAAGTTTTACAGATTTTTGTGAAAGGGTTCAAGATAAACGGAGTTAATAAAAAATGCATTGAAAGTTTAATCAAAGCAGGAGTATTTGATGAATTTGAGCAAACAAGAAGAACTTTGCTTGAATCTTATGAACAAATAATTGACACAATACAAGCTTCTAATAAAAAGGCATATAATGGTCAAGTCAGCATGTTTGATTTAGGAGAGAATAAAGAGGAAAACGACAAGCACAAATATGTATTTAATGTGCAAGATGAATATTCTGATAAAGTTCTTTTGGCTATGGAAAAGGAAATGCTTGGTATATACATATCAGGCCATCCATTAGAAAAATTGAAAAAAGCAATATTACAGCAAACTAATATTGATACGATGAAAATGAAAGAAACGGCAGAAGCGATAGAAGAAGGAAATAAGGCAGAATATAAGGATGGGCAAATAGTTAAATATGCAGGGATTATTACGAGCGTAAAGAAAAAATACACAAAAAATAATACGATTATGGCTTTTGTAACGATTGAAGATTTATATGGACAGGCTGAAATTATTGTATTTGAAAGTACATATTTTAAAGCACAACAGTATTTAATTGAAGAAAATGTAGTGCTTGTTACTGGTAGGTTAAGCTTAAGAGAAGAGGAAGAACCTAAAATTGTTGCAATTAATATTGAGGAACTTAAGGAAAAGAAGGAGAAAAAAGAGAATAAGCTTGTTTTAGATATAAGAAATACGGATGAGGAGACTAAAAAAAGGCTAAGAGGAGCTCTTAGATTTTTTATGGGAGATAGGAGTAATATTAAGGTTGAGATTATTGACGAAGAAGGAAATAAACCTTGTGGAGCAATATTTATGATTGGAAATACATTAGAGCAATTTGAGGAGATTCTTGGTAAGGATAGGGTACAGGTTTAATGTGTGATACATAGGTAGTGTTAGTAGAAAATAGAAAGGCGTAACGCAAGGATAAATATATTTATTTTTATCGTAACCTTTGTGCCTAAAATCTATAAAAGCAAGTTTAAATGTAGATTGCTCCATTCGCCCTTCGCTGATGCTTCGGTTGGTCGCTTACGCGGTTACTCTAAAATAAATATATTTATCCTTGCTGATTTTAGTTAAAAAATTTTATTTACTTTTTATATGTAATTTTGCTGTAACACAAATGTAATAAAAAAAGTGTTGCAAAAGAAAAATAAAAATGCTAAAATAAAAAAGAATTAAGTCAAAAGATATCAAAAAAGCTAAAAAAAAGGAAGATGAAAAGGAATGAAAGGAAAAGGACCAAAACAAATAAACGCTGAAAGCCTTGAGGCTGTACACACACACACACACACAC
>CANQLH010000039.1 GCA_947624655.1 uncultured Clostridia bacterium
AATAGCTTTAGAATTTCTATGATAAAGTAAGTGACAAAATCTTCTTTATAAAAATTGTATATATCTCACTTATATTTTATCCTTTGCGTAGCACATTTCTATGAAAAAAGTGCACAAGAAAAAGACACAGACGAAATATATCTGCATCCACAAATACATTCCTCCTGTGTCTTACTTACATATTTATATTCTGTTTTCTTGCATGCTAAATAGCCACTAGCACTACCTGTGTGTGTGTATATATATATACAGCCTCAAGGCTTTCAGCGTTTATCTGTTTTAGGTCTTTTTCTTTCATCCTCTTCATCTTCCTTTTTTCAATCAATTTCGATATTTTTTCCAGTCTATTTTTATTCTAGCATTTTTATTTTTCTTTTGCAATACTTTTTTTTATTACATTTTTATTACAAAAGTTACATATTTGTTATATATACTTCACTCCCCACATACATACTTATTTTTGAAAATCATCAATACTTCTAAACTCATAGCCCATCTTCTTTATTTCCTTTATTATATCTCCTAATACTTCAGAATTATCTTTAGACGTTGCGTGCAATAGCATTACACATCCTGGGTGAATATTCGATATAATCTTCTCTTTTGCATAATCTGTTCTCCCCTGCTTTTTCTCATCCCAGTCGTCATATGCAAAGCTCCACATAACTGTCGTATATCCTAAATTATTAGTAACATTAAGAGTCCTTTCACTATATTCTCCTTGTGGAGGTCTTATATATTTCATTTCGTAATTATATTTTTCATACACAACCGAATGTAATTTCATAACCTCTTCTTTTATCATATCATCAGATATATCTGGTAAGATTTTATGATTAACAGTATGTATTTCATATTCCTTAAGTCCAGTATTAGTTAAATTTTAAGCTAATACCTAATTTAAAGTTTTAGCTTTGACTATATGTATTTCTCAAATTTAAATTTTATAAATATATTTTTATCACTATCAAATTCTATTTTTTCTATCAGTTTTTCATACACTTCTTTTGTTACATTCTTTAGATTTAATATTTCTTTTGTCTGTTTTAGAATTTTATTAATATCCACTTTCTCTAATTCATCTTTTTGTTTTTTTATTTCGGATTCAAGATTATTTATTTTTTCTAGAATTTTTGTTCTTTCTTCAATCTTTTTTGAATAAAATTTTTCAAAGTCTTCCTGTCTAATTATTTTATTTACTTTATCTTGATATATTTCTTCCAACATATTATTAACTTGTTCTAATTCTTGTTTGCTTATTTCTGACTTTTTTTCTAATTTATTTAACTCTTCTTTTACTTTTATTTTTGAATTTTTGAATATATTTTTTAGTTCTTCTTTTGAATATGTAATTTTTTCTATTTCTTTTTTTAACTTCATTCTTATATGTTCCTCAATAAAATCTGCTCGTATTTGCTTATTATTACAATTTCCTCTATTACTATTTTTATTAGAACATATAAAATAATCAATTCTCCATTCTTTACCAGACTTTCTTTGTTCTATTCTCGTTCTTAATGTGGCTATTCCGTCCACATTCCTTACAAAATATTAAACCCTTAAGTGGATGTTCAAATTTTCTTGTTCTTGTAATGTGTTTATTTTTTATCTTTTCTTGTGCTTTATTCCACATATTTATATCTATAATTGGCTCATGCATATTTTTTACTATAATGTATTCTTCTGGATTTGTGGTTCTAACTTTTGCAATTTTATGACTTACTTTTTGATATTTTCTACCGACTACATTTCCAATGTAAACTTCATTTTTTAATATTTTTCCTATTTGAGTTCTATACCACAAATATTTTCCATTTGAATTACTACTTTCTCGTCTCATAAAAGTTGGTATTCTTAAATATACAGCTGGTGCTAATATTTCTCTTTTATTTAATTCATCTGCAATCTTTTGTGGTGACATTCCTTTATTTACATACATATCAAATATATCTTTTATAATTTCTGCTGCATATTCATCAATAATTAAATGATTTTTTTTAATTTTATCTTTTTTATAACCATATGGTGCTATGCCTCCTTGAAACTCGCCTCTTTCAATTTTTCTTTGCTTAACACTTTTTATTTTATTTGAGATGTCTTGTGCATAATAATCGTTAAAGCTAAGCTTAAATGTCAAAAATTGAAGTCCATCCGGCTTTAAAGTATCTACATTGTCTCCAATTGCAATATATCTTATAGCATTTGATGGAAAATATCTTTCTAAATAATATCCTGTATCTATATGGTCTCTTCCAAATCTTGATAAATCTTTAGTTATTATGCAATCTATTTTCCCTGCATTTATATCTTCCAACATTTCTTTAAAACCGGGTCTGTTAAAATTTGTTCCAGTATATCCATCATCTGCATATTCTTTTACTTCTTCTAAATCATCACGTTCATTAATATAATTATCAATAATGTCTCTTTGATTTTCTATACTTTCACTTTCTCGATCATCTCCATCATCTCTGGATAGTCTCATATATTTAGCAACTCTATAATGTTTTATCATTTTTACGCCTTTCCCTCTTCATCATTTAATAATCTAATAAACTCCTCTTTTAATATATCACTCAAAATTTCTTTTAATTTACCATTTCCATAAGTAACTTCTATTTTCTTATTTTGATCATACATGTGCTTGCCTCCATTTTTTATTTAATACTATGAAGTAAGCTAAAAAAAAATAACTAAAGATTTTACTCTTTAGCTATTTTATAAACTGATTATTTAATTGGTACTTTTCTCCAATAATTAATTGATGATTTCCTTTAATTTTTCTTCTAATTCATTTAACTCAGTAGTTAAAAAATCCCACACCATATTTAAATTAACTCCATCATAGTCGTGTACTATTCTATTTCTTAATGCTTTAATCCCTCTCCATTCTATATTTGAATATTCTTCTTGTAGTTCTTCGCTTACCTTTCCTACAAGTTCCCCTATTTGACTTAAATTAAAAACACAGGCATTTATTGTTTTTCTATCATTGCTAAATTTTTCATATGAATATCCATCTATAAATGTTTTTATCTCTCCAATATATTTTAAAATTTTTGTTATAATCATCTTATCTTTACTTTTCATATACAACAATACCTGTCCTTTCTATTTCTTTTTCTATCTTAGAATTCTTATCTATCTCTGCTTTTTCTATAACATCAACATCTTTATTAAATTTTTCTTTAATCATATCTATAACAGCAAAATATTTAAGTCCCTTTATTTTACCATTACTATCTATTATAATGTCTATATCGCTCTGTTCAGTAGGTTTGTTTTTTGCATAAGAACCAAATAATATTGCTTTTTCTACTTCAGTATGTGCTAAAACTTCTTTTAACATTTTCTTAATATCTTCTATTGTATAAATTTTTGTAGTCATAGTTTTTACCTTTCTTTTATTAATTACATTATCTTATACGTCTTATTTATTATAAATATATTTTATAGTATTTTATACAAAAAGTCTATATTTTTATTAAAAAACATAATATTTTGTTACAAAATGGCTATTTATCTAGCTTTTATTATTTTTAAATTAGTGTCATTAATGTCAAGGGAATATGGTTTCCGAATAATGTGTCCTTCTTTTATCATTCTATCAACTAAATCTCCTGCTGAATTTAAGTAATGAGCCGTTATGAAAAATGTAGCAGGCACTTTATTCTCTTTTAATGTATCTAATATTTTTCCTGTATACCCCGCTTCATATCCATTATCAAATGTAAGATACACATACTTTTTCTCTGCGTTTCCCATCGCAATTCCATTATATTTTTCTATTAATTCTAGATTTTTCTTTCCTAAATCTGGCTGTTTGTGATCTTCTGCCCTTTTTATGCCCCAACCTATTTTTTGATTACTTATATATCCTGCATTTGTAATTATGCTATTATCTTCATAGCTATAAAATGCCCATACAATTATTCCTATTAAGACCAATATCAGTCCTGAAACCTTTTTCATAATTTTCTTCATAATGTTTCCTCCTATAACTTATATATATTATTAAGTAACTTTTATATGCAAATATATTTTACTTAATAGCTTTTATCAATATTTCCCTATAACTAAAGTTGCAAAAAGTCACACTTTTTTTGTGAATTTATTATTGACATCATTTCTGTTTTAACTTAATATTAAGAAGTTGTTCATAATTGTAAAATTTTTACAATTTTATATAAGGAGGTAATTACAAATGTCCCTTATCAGGACTATTATATCGATGTTTTCTAATAAGAAAAGCAAGTTAATTTTCATATTAATTATGACATTTTCTATTATTGAAATTGCTATACAGTCATATATCATAATTTCTTGCAAAAGCATGCTTCCAGTTTTCGCTATTATATTAAATGTTCTTGCATTACTAATATATTTATGTGTTTGTATTTTTAGTTTGTTCAAGTCTGGTAAACTAGAAGTCATGAATAAATCCTTAGAAGAATCTAAACTTTATAATAAAACTTTAAAAGATATGAATGATAATATTAGAACCTTTAAACACGATTTTTCAAATATAATGCAGTCTCTACAACGGATATATATTAAATGAAGATATATCTGGTTTGAAAGAATATTGCAAAAGTTTAAATATTGAATGTAAAAATGTAAATAATCTTGCAGCCTTAAGCCCCACTCTTATAAATGACCCTGCTCTATATTGTCTCATAACATCAAAATATAATCTAGCCGAAAATTTAGGCATCTCATTTAATATCAATCTACTAATTAATTTCAAAGAAATAAATACCACACCATATATTCTTACAAGAATTTTAGGAATACTTTTAGATAATGCCATTGAGGCTGCAAAAGATTCTGGAGAAAAAGAAATTACATTCGAGGTATGTGCATATTCTTCTAATTCAAAAGTAAAAAAACATGTAATATCTGTTGAAAATAGCTATACTAATAAAGATGTTAATATTGATAGAATCCGTGAAAAAGGCTACACATCAAAATCTTCTGATAAAAGTTCTCATGGCCTTGGGCTATGGGAAGTAAACCAAATATTAAAGAAAAGCAAGAACTTAAATCTGTATACAACTAAAAATGACAAATTTTTTATCCAACAATTGGAAATTTTTAGTGCTATAAATTAACCACTCAAATTAATTGCACTTTCTTACAAAGGAGGAAATAATGTTAAATTTCGCATTATGTGATGATAATTTATCTTTTTTAAGTAATATGGAAAAAACCATAAATAAACTTATAATTAAACATGATTTTGACGCAAAAATAGGATTTGTATCTAATCATATTTTTGAACTTCTCGATTATATGAAAGAAAATACTGTTGACGTATTGTTTTTGGATGCTGTTTTCGAATCAAATATAAATGGAATAGATATTGCAAAGCAAATTAGAGAGACAAATAAGGATGTATATATTATATTTATTACATGTCACCTAGAATATACATTTCTATCTTTTCAAGCTAAAACTTTTGATTTTATTGCTAAACCAATTACTTCTTCAAGGCTTGAGCAAACATTAGTTAGACTATTTGATGACATCATTTTATCAAAAAATAATTTTATTTCTATTAATAATAAAACATTTATTAACGAAAAAGATATTAATTTCATAAAACGCGATGGAATGAAACTTGTTTTTAAGACTCATAATGATTCTTTTGAAGCATACACTTCTTTTAATAAATTTTCTAGCAAGCTTTCTGATAATTTTATAAGGTGTCACAAGTCTTATATCGTAAATATAAATAATATTTCTCATATTGAAGCTAGTTCTAATACGCTTTTCTTTGCAGACAATTCTATGTGCTATATTGGTCCTAAATACAAAAATAACTTTTTAGAAGTAATAAATGCAAGCTAACGTTACAGGATAATGGATTGTTTCAATATAATAGCTGAAATGATTTATTTTTAGAGCTTTGGTGTCGCAGTCTACAAATTAAAGATATATGTGTAGACTGCTCCATTCGCCCTACGCTACGCTCCGGTTGGTCGCTTACGCAGCTCTTTCAAATAAATCGTTTCAGCTATTCTTTAATATAAAACCATTATATTGTAACGTTCTTGCCGATTTTATCTCAAAAGAGCCTCCTTTTTTTTAAGGAAGCTCTTTTTTGGTATACTGTAACTTTATATTATTTTGATAGTTTCTCTATCATTTAAGGAAATATTATATGCTTTTGTAATTTCGCAGTTTTGCTACTCTTACTAAAGATTTTTCATTTAAAGACCCCTTTCTTTTGTTAATTTATGTACTGCTAAGATAAATGCCGGCTAAATACCCTTGCAACATATTATTATAATATACTAAATCTTACTTTTTTTGATAAAAAATTTATAATTTGTTATTTTTCGTTTTATAAGTTTATTAAATTATATGTTTATATAATAATTATTGTCTTTTATAAAGCCTGTATTATGCGTAAAATTTAACTGTTTAGTCAAATTCTAAATCTTCAATTATTTTCCATGTTCCATTTTTCTCTGGAAGAGAAGTAAACGTCATATATTCCTTAGTTACTGGATGATAAAAACTTAGTTTATATGCCCAAAGTGCTATTTGCTTTCCGTCTTCCTCTTGTTCCGTATTTTTGGTCACCATATATGCTATGCGAAATATTTGCAAGTTGTACTCTTATTTGGTGGTGTCTACCTGTATGAAGCAAAACTCTTACAACAGATAAGTTTATTTCTTCATTATATTTTAAAACTTCATAATCTAACTTTGCATATTTTGCATTTTTAGTCCCTTCTTCTACTACCTTACTCGTATTCTTTCTCTCATTTTTCAAAAGATAGTTTTCAAGCGTTCCTTCTTTCTCATCAAATTTACCATCACAAACAACTAAATATTCTTTTTTTATATTTCTTTCTCTTACTTCTTCACTTAATCTTCCTGCTGCTTTCGACGTTTTAGCAAATACCATAACTCCGCCGAACTGGTCTATCTAGCCTATGTATAAGTGCTAAATACACATTACCTGGCTTTTTATATTTTTCTTTTAAATATTCTTTTATAATCTCTAGCATGTCTATATCTTCTGTTTTATCCCCTTGCGATGGAATATTTGGCATCTTTTCTACTACTATAATATGATTATCTTCATATATTACTTTTAATTTCTGCATTTAGTTCTCCCATCTACCATAAATTCCACATGGTAAAACAAGATTAGAGTTCGTCATTGGGAGGCCTATTTCTCCTGAATAAACCTTTCCCTTATGTCCTTTTGCAATAGTTAAATTTAAAATGTCTTCTAATACTTTGCTTGAAATTCCTGTTGTATACGAATTAATTAGGAAGAATAGTGGCTTATCTGTAAGAACTTTTGAGCAAAGCTCAACTAAATCATAAATGCTTTCTTCGAATTGCCAGACTTCTCCATTGGTTCCCCTTCCATAAGAAGGTGGGTCCATTATTATCGCATCATATTTATTTCCTCTTCTTATTTCTCTATTCACAAACTTTATAACATCATCAACTATGTATCTTACGTGCTTTTTAGCAAGACCTGAGGCTTCTACATTTTCTTTAGCCCATGTAACCATTCCTTTAGAACTATCTACGTGGCATACACTTGCTCCTGCGCTAAGGCAAGCTACTGTTGCTCCACCTGTATATGCAAAAAGGTTTAGTACATTTATTTCTTTTTTAGCATTTTTTATTTTATCTATCATCCAGTCCCAATTAACTGCTTGCTCTGGAAAGAGTCCTGTATGTTTAAATCCCATTGGTTTTATATTAAACACGAGATTTTTGTATTTAATTTTCCAAGAGTTAGGAAGTTTGTTTTTATATTCCCAACTTCCTCCTCCTGTTTTACTTCTATTATACCTTGCATTTTGCTTTTGCCATTCTTTAGGTCTCGATTTTTCTTTCCATATTATTTGTGGGTCAGGTCTAACTAATATAATATCTTTCCATCTTTCTAGCTTTTCTCCATTTGCCATATCTATTATCTCATAATCTTCCCAATTTTTTGCAATTTCCATTTAATTACTCCATTTCTACATTTTAGATAAAATATTAAAGAAACTAACTACTAATATTACATTAACTATGCTAAAGCTTGTCCCTAAAACTAATAATAATTTTAAAAATTTTTTCATTTGTAATCCCCCTTACCAAAATATATATTCTTATTTAGCATTGGTTATTACAAATTTTATATTAAAAGTTTCGTCTTTATTCTAGTTCTTCCTTTATTTTTTTAGCCAAAGTTTCATTTATACCTTTAATCTCTTGTAATTCTTGTAAATCTGCACTCTTTATTTTTTCTATGCTTCCAAATTTCTTTAGTAAAAGCGTCTTCTTTTTTTCTCCAATTCCTTCAATTTCATCAAGTTTTGATTTTGATATTTCTTTATCTCTTAATTTTCTATGATACTCTATTGCAGTATCATGAACTGTATCTTGAAATCTAGTTATAAGATTCATTGCATTTTCAGAAAGTGGAATTTCTCTTCTTTCTTCATCAATCAAAGCTCTTGTTCTATGTTTATCATTTTTTACCATTCCATATATTGGAATTTCTACATTGCATTTTTTTACAGCTTCTTTTGCTGCATTAATTTGTGTAATTCCACCATCTACAAATATTAAATCAGGTAGTTTTCCAAAGCCACTTTTTTCGCTATCTAAAGAATGTCTTATTCTTCTTTCTATAACTTCTTGCATACATCTTGGGTCGTCTTGCCCAAAGACTGTTTTTATCTTAAATCTTCTTGAAAGTGACTTATTAATTCTTCCATCTTGCAATACACACATTCCTGCAACAATATTTGTTCCAGATATATTTGATATATCAAATGTCTCAATTTTGTTTGGAAATTTATCTAAGTTTAATATTTCTTTTAATTCGCTCAATATCTCGTATTTATCAGAAGCATTATTCTCGAGAGTAACTCTTGCATTATTTTTCGCCATCTCTACAAATCTAAGTTTTTCTCCTCTTTTTGGGGATTTGATTTCTACTTTTCTTCCTGATGCATCTGACAAAATGCTAGCTAAAATTTCTTCATCTTCAATCTCTTCTTCTATCATAATTTTGCCAGGTATATTGTCATTCCCGACATAATATTGTTTTAAAAATCCCGATATTATTTCAGAGGTTGTCATATCTCTTAACTCATTTAAGAAAAAGTGTTCTCTTCCTATCATCTTGCTTCCACGAACAAAAAATACCTCAACGCAGACATATAAATCATTTTTTGCAATCCCTATTACATCTATATCATTATTTGTAAAATTAGATACTTTTTGCTTTTGAGAAATATTTTCGATTGCAATCATTTTATCTCTTAAACTGGCCGCTTCTTCATATTTTTGCTCATCTGATGCCTTTTTCATAAGTCTTTCCATTTCTTTTTTTATTGCATCTAGCTTTCCGCTCTAAAAGCATTATTATTTGGTCTATTTGCTTTCTATATTCTTCTTTTGGGACATTATTTGCACATGGACCTAAACATCTTCCAATATGGTAGTTTAAGCATACTCTTTTATTAGATTTAAAATTTCTACATTGTCTTATTTTAAATCTTTTTTTTATGAAATCGACCATCTCTTTTGCACTTCCAGGATTTGCATAAGGGCCAAAGTATTTTGCCCCATCATTTTTTATTCTTCTTGTTATATATACTGTTGGATAATCTTCATTTATATCAACCTTAATGTATGGATAGCTTTTATCGTCTTTTAAAAGTACATTGAACTTAGGTCTATTCTTTTTTATTAAATTGCACTCTAAAATTAAAGCCTCGGCTTCGTTATCTGTGACAATATATTCAAAATGGTCTATAAGTGAAACCATTTTCATTATCCTAGCTGTTTTATTTGTTTTTCTAAAATATTGTCTTACTCTATTCTTTAATGAAATTGCTTTTCCAACATAAATAATGTTGTCATCTTTATCTTTCATTAAATATACGCCGTGGCTTTCCTGGGAGTTTTTTTAATTCTTCTTCTATATTAAACATTTTATTATCCTTCTAAACAAGCAACATAAGGTAAGTTCCTATAATTATTATCTATATCGAATCCGTATCCTACTATGTATTTATTTGGAACTTCAAAGCCAATATAATCTATTGGTACTTCTATTTCTCTTCTTTCTGCTTTATTGGCAAGTGTACATACTTTTAAAGTTCTTGGATTTTTAGATTTTAGGTGTTCTAATAAGTAACTCATACTTCTTCCTGTGTCAATTATATCTTCTACCACTAATACATCTTTTCCCTCTATTGAATCTCTTAAGTCTGTTCTAAGCATTACTTCTCCTGTTGTGTCTGTTCCTGAATAACTAGATATTGTGATAAACTCATATTTTAATTTTGTTTTCATTCTTAGAGTTAATTGGACTGTGAAAAATACAGCTCCTCTCATTACGCATATTACTGTAAGTTCTTTTCCCTTGTAATCTTCATCAATTTGTTTAGCTAGTTCTTCAATTCTTGCTTCTAATTCTTCTTTGCTTATTAGTACTTTAAAATTTTCATCCATTTTTTAATATCCTTCCTATTTTATAAAATATATAGGTATATTATACTATCTTTCGTTATTTTTTGCAATATTGGTATTTTGTTTCCTATTAGATAAAAAAACTAGATGATATTTCTATCATCTAGAAAAATTTTATTTTACATAAATCACAACGCGGAACCCGATGTCTCCATAAAAACGATTCAAAAGCACACTACCATCGCGTTGGCACGCCGGTTTTACAGCACCTTCATCATTAAAACTACCACCGACGAATAACACCAAAAAGTGCCCCGGCCCGGATTATATCTGCCCGTCTCCGTTGTCCACTCGTACATGTTTCCTCCCATGTCATATATGTTCTTTACCGCAAAATCATTATTCGCTCCTGTTGGTGTCTCTAATCTTGTATCAAAATAATACGGGTTCTCTGAGAAATCATTATTCTCTGTAAAGTCGCCTGAAGATGCATAATCAATATTTTTTCTTTGAGATTCATAAGGCTTTGTTCCGTTCTTAAACTTTGTTGCATATAACCAGCCCATTGTTTCTCCTTGTTTATTTGTACACCAAATATGTTCTGCATATCTTCCTATATAGTTTCCTTTGTGATTTGTGTAGTTTCCTCTTGTTGTACTATCTGTTACATATGGCTTATCTTCTTTTGATGTTTCGAACCATTTCATTACAGTGTCCCATGCATAGCTATCTATTAAGTGGCTTTCTATATCGTCTCTTCCTTCATACATTTGCTCTGACACCGTACTCGCTGTTGATTGGCCTATAAAGTTCCATGAAAAATATCCTGCCTTACTTACTGGCTTTAATTTTGTATCGCTCTCTTTTGAGACATTTTTAGTTGTAGCGTCTGATATATATTCTCCATTATCTCCTTCTGGATAAAATTTTGCATCTTCTGGTATCCCTGCTTCATATCTTCCTATCCAAAAGCCTCCATATGTCGTTACACTTTTTTCTCCATAAGCCTTTGCTTTGTCGTCTTCCCAATATTGGTACTGTCTATAAACCCATGTTTTCCAGCCATTTTCATCTGTTTGGTTTGTTTTTGCATCTGTGTCTTCCCCTCCTGTATAAGTATACTGTTCATATTTGGGATAGTTTGCTCCTTCTACACTAGGCTCATCTACATAACATGGCACCCATACAAATTGGTTTCCGTCTCTATCTTCTATTACAAGCCCATTATTTACTGCTTCTACACTTGGACTTTCTTCTCCAATACCCCACTTTGCTTTATCTGTATTTATTGGTCTAAATCCTGCTGGTATCGTTGGATTATTACTATTTCCTTGCTCTCCATTTACTGTATCTTTCTCCTCAAAGTATTCCCATATTCCTAATCTTCTTTTTATGTTTTTAGTTATATCTTCTACATATGACGTTGTTTCATTTAATATTTCATTCTCTTTCACTGCTGAACTTGCATAATCCTTTGCTCCTTGCGTTCCCATTTGTATTATTCCTGATGTGTATGCTACACTTATTGTTATTGCTGCTAATATCACTAATACTATTATTGTGATTATTAACACCATTAATGTTATTCCTCTTTCTTGCCTTATTCTTGCCTTTCCTTTGTTTTCCATTTCTTCTTTTCTCCTCCTTATTAATTATTAAATATAACAAAAGCACAAGTATAACTTGCCTACTATTGCTCTACGCAAAGTAGACACTTTATACTTGTGCCTATA
>CANQLH010000040.1 GCA_947624655.1 uncultured Clostridia bacterium
TCTATTTTGTCCGGTTTTGTCCAACCGGTCTTTTGGACAGAATGGACAAAAGACATATTTATATTAAGGTTTTGTCCATTTTGTCCGTTTTGTCCAATCGGTCGAATTAGCGAAACAAAAACATCTAAAAAATCAGTTCCAGAACTTATCGGTCGTATGGACAGAACTGGACAAAATTGGACATAAGTTTTGTCCATATTAGACTCTTTTAGCCTTTCTATCATAGGTCTTAGCACTACATCCCAACTCTCTTATAATCTCTTCTTTAGATAACCCCTAATCTTGCATTTCCCAAATCTTTTCTGCTGGATATTTCTCTTTCCTACCGCCCTTAGACCCATCATCTTTATTCTTAATATATCTCTCCTATGCTTTATCTATATTGAATATAGCAGAAGCCATCAAAGCATTGATTAAGCCATTCGACTCATCATACTCACCATTCAAACCATATTCCATAACAGCTTCAGCATACTTCAAAGCTAACTCTTTATCTGTCTGCTCTAACTCCTTAAAAGTATCATAAAATGTACGATACCATACAAAGCTCTGATTCATGATGTTAAATCCTTAATAGCTTGGCGTAATTCAGGAGTATCTTCAAACAGATATACATAAAGCCAAGGCTTTTGGTAATTGGGAGCAGTACCAATAACTTTAAACCCCTACTTGCACAACTCCTTAGTCAGCTTAATTGTGAACACTTTATAAGTTTTAGTTTCTTTAGTCATATTCGTTTCCTCCATACGGTCTTTACTCTTTCTTAGACCGCTCTATATACTCTTTTATGGCCCAACGAATCAACTATGAAACTTTAATATCTCGCTCTTCACAGAACTTCTCTATCTCTTTCTTTTCTTGCTCTGTAACTCGCGCTGCTATCTGAAATTTTGTCATTTCAATCGCCTCCCACTATATATTCAAAAAACTTATCAGTCAATTACTTGCGGTTGTCCAACAAAAATAACTTTTTGCTAGAAAAAATATCAATAGTCAAACTATACCTGCGCTTTGCCATTTTTCTTCCCATCAAAATTCCCATTTCGCATCTTCTCATTCTTTCCGAAACTAGGGGAAAATGTTAAACATTTAACACAATAGCGCTTTTTGCAATACGTTAATAAATATGCTATAATATATATAGAAAGATAAGAAAGGACTGAAAGACATGGAACGTAAACTCTACAAGTTGATATTCGGCAAATATCCCGAAGATGAAGATATTTCTGTCACAATTTCTACTCCCAAGCACAGAGTCATAGTCGTCACTGGCATTGACATCATTCATGGCGGATATGCAACAAAAGTAATCGTGAACAAGATTAAACCCTACATCTTAGCGAGATATACTACCCTCGAAGCCGCCGTCCGCAATCACAAAACAATAGTTAAGGAGTTGACGAAAAATCTGACATGATTCAAATACCTCTAACTCGAAATGGACTCGCAAAGTTCCTTGAAATGAACGGAGAAGAGCTGGCGTATAGGGCCAGAAAATTTCTAATCGACATCGCGGAAGATGAAACAATCAACACGATATATCTATGTAAGCAAGATTCTTATAAAGATAGCGATATGTGGATTATCGCCTCCACAAGTGCCGTATACTGGAATACAAGTCCAAATAAGACAGGAATTACTCTGTCTCTTGAGCAAGCAGCCAAAATATGCCGTTCTGAGCTTTCAAACCGCGAGATTTTCCCCATCACAACCACCCAACTCACACGAGTTATCGACAAAGCCCGTGATGTCCTTAAAGGAGACGGAAAAATCCCCTACCACTCATGGAAAATCCTAACCTCCATACTAAAGTGGGCAGAAGGCAATAACGCAAGGAAGAATCTTGAAATCTTCCCCACCAGAAATGTGTTTAATGCAGATGAATACTTTATCGCAACATCTGCCGCCGTTTCAGTAGTCGAACTCACTACAGAATTTATATCTCTTATTTTGGAAGCAATTACTACAACAACAGAAAATCGAAAGGATGATAATAATACTATGAATATTAATGCTTCTACCATCAATTTCGAGTGCGGCCCCATCACCAATGGCACCATTACTCTTTCTCCCTATGGCCTTGCTATCAAGAACGCCGACAAGTTCTACACCTACAATACTGCTACTAAGCAGATTGTCGATGTAACTGGCTTTACTTTTGATATGAAGGGCATGATTTATAAGGTTCCTGCCGCTATCAAAGAAGTGCGGCCGGGCGATATGATTCTGCATCAGGGCAAGCCTATGTACGTTACTGATGTCAATACATCGAGCGTAGAGGCTATTGATATTCTGAACGCCGAGTCCAAGAACATTGTGCCTGTCACCAATATGTTCGGCTTTAATTTTGTTACCAAGGTTGTCAGCATTGTCAATATGCCTACCGCCGTTCCTAATGCAGACCAGCCCTTCGGTAATCTCATGCCTATGATGATGATGTCCGCGGTCTTCGGCGGTAATGAGGACGAGTATGGCGACAGCAATGGCCTCTTCGGTGACATCGACCTTGGTAAGATGTTTATGCTCTCCTACTTCATGGGTGGAGATAATCCATTTTCCAAGATGTTTAACTTTGGCGCACCGACCGGAGCGGCAGGCACTGACGCGAAATGAAAAAGCTAATTACGATTGTACTTATTCTCGCTCTTGCTATCTTACTCGTAGGCTGTACACAGCAAGAGCGAGTGTACAGCATGGGTGGTTCAATGACTGTCTATCTGGAACCTAATACCAAACTGGAAGAGGTCACTTGGAAAGATGAGTCTAATCTTTGGTATCTCACAAGACCAATGACCGATGAAGATGTTGCCATTACTCATACTTTTGCCGAATCTTCCTCTCATGGTATCTTTGAAGGAACTATCTATATTATAGAAACAAAGTTTACAGACGAGGAAATGGCCGCTTATAAAGAGTATGGTGGCTCTATTGAAAGCTATTTAAAGAAATGATATTTATACCAAAACTCGCAATCACCGTTAGTATCGTAACACTGATTTTATCCGTAATGAGTATTGCTCTATTCATTTTAGCCAGTCATATATATTATAAACGTCATAGACGCTTTATTGGTATGATGTCTCCGCGTCTAATAGACAATCACCCATGGTGTCTTACTATAATAATAATCCTTGTCTTATGTATCATCTTTTGTTTTTCAGAATTTATATCTATTACAGAAGCGAAACTAACAAACAAGAGAGCGGAAATTGAAATATATCAGATATATACTAATACTGGAGCAATACTTGCGGCCGCCGACCCGACCGGTTGCGCAGACTATATAGCAACTTATAATGAGAAACTCTTACATATGCAATCATTATATAATAATCCATTGTACTCATGGAATTTTTCCAAGGAGTATGATTGGAATAGTCTACCCAAAATTGAAGCGTGATAAAAGGGAGGATAATATCCTCCCTTTTATTTTATAAAAAATTATTATATAATATATATAGAAAATGAGAAAGGAAGTAATGTGAATGAAGTATGACCTCTATGTAGGCATCTGGAAACTCTACGACCCATACTACCGCAACACCAAATCATTCGATACCTTAGATGCCGCTGAGAAGGAAGCCATCAACATTGGTATGAGAGTATTCCAGTGTCAGCCTCTTTTCCGTGCCGATTGCCTTTATGCTCTTGCTGCCGCCAAGAACGTTGAGGCATCCGCAATCACTGAGTCTGAGCTTGCAGCTTTCTGCAACGAAGTGAATCATCATAAAACCATCACGTTCATCGTAGTGCCTGAGAACGAAGACAAGACCCTATATCCAGTCAAAGCTGTCGATGTGTACGACTAATAATCTTTTTGCAAAAATATAAAAAATAAGTTATAATATATACATAAGATGAAGAAAGAAAGGAAGTATGAACCATGCCAGTGGCACCTTCGTTTAAGGAATTCAAGAGGATTACAGACACGCCCTTCTTCAAGAATGGCAAGAACTATGTCACCGTCGAGAACCCCAAGACTGGCAATCGCAGAGATGTTCGTTGGTACTCTGATGCCGAGTATGCTAAGGCATATGGCTCCAAGCTGGAGGACACTAACAAGGGGTTCGATGGCTTGAAGCAGGCTCGTGGTTTCTCCAATGGACCCATCCTCGTTATTCGACACAATAGACCCAGCGATGAAGCCTGGCTCAATCAGTCTAATGCCCGCTATGCTGTTGGTATCGGTTGGTACATCGTATCCACTGAGACCCTTCCCGCAGATGCTCCCGCTCACTTCAAGTACCTGCTCCTCGGATGGAACGAATTTCGTGATGGCGATGACCGCCACATGAAGAAGCCCGCTCAGATTGCGGAAATTCTCAGCAAGAAGGCCGCAAAGGGAGAATGGGTAAATCTTTCTTGCAACATCTAAAAAATTTTGATATAATAATCGTGTAAGAGATAAGGAAAGTCTCTTGACAGAAGAAAAATTTTTTCGTATAATAAAACTACAAAATAAAGAATAAAGGAGAAAAAATACTATGACTTCCAAGACTATTACTAAGCGTGAGCAGTACAACATTCTTACCGAGGTCCTTGGCTTTGCCCAGGCCAATGGTTACACTCTTCCCGAGGGTGTTACCTATGATACCCTAACCGATTTCTGCGCCCATGAGGTTGAGCTTCTCGACAGCAAGGCCGCCTCTGCCAAGGAGCGTGCCGCGAAGAAGCGTGAAGAGGGCGACACTCTCCGTGAGACCGTCTATAGCGTCCTCTCTGACACTGAGGCTATGACTATCGACGCCATCGTTTCCGCTATCAATGACCCCACTGTTACCCGCAACATGGTGACTTCTCGTCTTGGCCAGCTTGCTAAGGCTGACCGTGTGGAAAAGGACTCCGTCACTACTGACGACAAGCGTAAGATTGCCGCTTACCGTCGTAAGTGATAACCCCTTACCAATCTAACAAGAGCCGACCTATCTAATGGGTCGGCTCTTTCTATTGACAAAAAGGAATATTTATCCTATAATAACAATAGAGAGATTGGAAAGAGAGGTAAGATATAATGAAGTTTAGTGTAAGTTATAAATCAAAATATAAAAATAAAGCTGATGAAATTAAATGCCCTATCAATCAGCTTGGATTAATAGTAAAAAACTATCCAGATAAACGCTTTAATGTAGTAATGACTCCTGACATTACTATGGAAAAAGCAATAGAACAGTTGAAGTTAATACCATCTGACTATACGGTAGAATGTTCAAATATAAGAACGATGCAGTCTCTAATTGCGGGCGGCCATAAGGCTTACTTAAAGTATCCTGTAACTGACTGGGAGACATTTAGCAATCTGTTATCTATGAACGTGTCTGATATATATATAGATGGACCTTTAGGTTTCCAATGTGGAGTAATTGCGGAAGCCCCGCTCAACGGAACCTTAATTCGCGTCTCACCGACCGTTTCCGCGAATGCAGCGTTATCTACCTCAGATAATGCCAATTCATTCTTTATCAGACCAGAAGACCTCCATGTCTATGAGCCTGCTATTGATATAATTGATTTTAATGTTGACGATGTAGATAAGGAAGAAGCTTTATTCTCTATCTATACACGTGGTACTTTTGATTTTAGCCTCGACCAATTAGTATCAGAAGTCCATATACCAGTGATGAATTATATGATACAAGACGACTTTGCCAAAATTAGATATAATTGTTGCCAAGTTTGTAAAGTTCCAAAACGCAGTTGTCATCATTGTGATAACTCCCTACATCTAGCAAATTCCTTGCATACCTACTTAAAAGCTTCTGATTGATTTATTATTGTTTTTATGTTATAATGTATATAGAAAATCAAAAAGGAGTTTGAAAAAAAGATGAAGTGGTCTGAGCTTCTGTCTTAGGACATTTTAGATTTAAGTGTGCAACTTGAAAATAGAGCCTTAGAAGAAAGAGAACAGGGTCATAATATTTGTCCAGACCAGTCTCAGATTTTTAGGGCTCTTCAGCTTACATTGCCAGAAGATGTAAAGGTCTGTCTTGTGGGTCAAGACCCGTATCATACGCCAGGACAAGCCAATGGTCTGGCTTTTTCTATTGCTGAAGGTAATCCACTTCAACCTTCTCTTGTTAATATCTTTAATGAATTAAAAGATGATTTAGGTATTGAAAAACCAGCAAGTGGAGATTTGACAAGTTGGGCACAACATGGTGTGTTACTATTAAACACAAGTCTTACTGTATATGAGCATCAACCTAATAGTCATGCTAATTGGGGTTGGCAAAAATTTACAACAGCGATACTACAAGCAGCTCATAGTTTGCCACAACCAATAGTATTCTTGCTATGGGGAGCAAATGCTCAAGATTTAATGAAAAATTTAATTACACGTGCGGCGGTTTACCATGATAATGGACACGTCGTGACTGAGAATTTAATAAAGAAAGCGTTTGTATTATCATCGCATCCCAGCCCATTTAGTGTCAGTAGACCTTGTCGTGGAGCTCCTGCTTTTAAAGGTAGTAAACCTTTTTCAACAACAAATCAATTACTAACTAATATGGGCGGTGAACCTGTTGACTGGCGACTTAGTTGAGAACTTTGAGAGTGTGCTTTATCATTCGCAAGCATATCCTTTTGAATTAAATGTTATTCCATTACTTGCGCAATGGGAAAAAGCTAAGGCAAAATTTATTGAGGCTTTTGGTGGAAAAACCATATGGAAAAGTCGTGAACCTGTTAGAATTAATCTCACTAAAGAGATGAAAGCAGAAAAATTTAAGAGCTTTCTTGAGGAACTGCAAAATCACGGTTATTGTGAAGATGATGATTTTAATACTTTTATTGTAAGCAATCAAGATGGCTTCTTTGAAAATAAGGTAGTAGAGGAATGGCCTGAATATCATATCTGCAAAGGAGCTAAATTGCTCAAATCCTTCAAAAAGTTTAATTTCGATGCAGAGAATTTACGAGTCATGCAAGATATAGCATCTCGTTATATTCAAGAAGATAAAATTGAGGGATATCTGTATTTATCAGTAGACCCGTTAGATTTCTTAACTGTTTCTGATAATAACGCAAAGTGGACTTCATGCCATTCTCTTGATGGAGATTACCGTGGTGGGAATTTGAATTATATGGTTGATGAAATCACTTTAATAGCATATGTTGCTTCTGATAAAAAGGAACAGCTAAGATGTTTCCCCCGTGGTCTATTTTGGAACAATAAGAAATGGCGTATGTTAGTACATACTAATTGGAAAACGAATATATACTATAATAAGCAATATCCTTTCACGAATGACTTGCTATTAGAACTAACGCATAATGCCGTAGTTTCTGTGCTTAGTCTTACAGATATGTCAAAGCCAGAGTGTGTAGGAGTTAGGAACCTTGACTACTGGTGTAATTCTTTAGTTCTTAAACCCGATAAAACAGTAAGAGATATTCAGGATTATATTATATATGAGGCAGATAATGGCTACCTTGATTTAATTCGTTCCCAATCATATCAGCCGATTATGAGCTATAAACTAACAGTCTATGAGAAATGGCTAAAAAGTCGTAAACATTTCTTACTAGGAAAGAAAAAACAAGAAAAAAGATTAAGTGAGCTATTAACAATTCATATAGGAGCTCCAGCTTTGTGTCCTTGCTGTGGAGAGAGCCACATAAATTCACGAAGTTCATTCTTATGTAATGATTGTATTTGTGAGCATGATGCGGATGTAGATTTCTATTGCTACTGTGCAGGCTGCGGAGGACACATATATGAAGGAGAATATTGTGAAATGCTTAATGGAGAAATATATTGTGAAAGATGCCTGGAAGAGATGAAGGGTATCGAAGAAGAGGAGGATACATATGCCTAAAAAGGGTGACGCAGCAAGAGAAGCTGTAAAGAATGTTATTATCAAGGCTTTCGGAGAAGACTACGTAGGAATCCAGGACAAGAAGATTTATGTCCAAGCCCAAGACGGTCCTGGAGGTGAGACATTGCAATTTGCAATTAGCATGACAATGCCTAAGAATCCTTTGCCTGCGGCCGGCGGTGGTACGTGGGCACCAGGTGGCTCACTTGATAGTGAAGATGTACCTACAGTGGTAGTGTCTGAAATGTCAGCTGCCGACAAAGCCGCAGTTGAGCGTCTAAAGCGACGACTAGGAATTGGCTAAAAATTTTTAACCAAAGAAGATTAAAACACTACCAGCAATTTGCAAATACAGTACCCTCAAAGAGAGGGTACTGTATATTGTTATAGGAGGAATGAATATGTCACGTTCAAGAGCCTATACACGAGATTTAGCATATCGTAAGGCAAAACGTAAGAAGCGTATAAGTGATTCTTGGAGCTTTGATAATATACCTTATTATAAGTATTTGCATCAATATTCCAAAGGAAAAATTCATTGTTCATGCGGTTTTTGTATGTCGAAGACTCGCAACAAGAAGTATCGCCGCAGACATATTCATGCTAACTATTCTCCTTCAATAAATTATAAGCATTCGGACTTGAAGAAAGTACAAGCTATGGATGATAATGAGAGAGAATATTATTCTTTTTGAAAAATAATAAAAAATATTATATAATATATATACAAGATAAGGAAAGGAAGTTAAAGATGAAGATATATACCGACTTTGAGGCCAATGGCATCAATCATCTTCAGGAGATAATCTCCATCGGTTGTGTCGCAGAAGATGGTCAGAGTTTCTACTCTCTTGTGCGGCCGCATGAGAAGCTCGACAAGAGAATAAGAGAATTAACTCATATCTCTGAAGATGAAGCTCAGATAGCTCCTTCCCTCGAAGAAGTTATGAGAGATTTTTCATCTTGGCTTAGTAAAGTCACTCATGGCGAGCCTTATACTTTCCTTGTCTTTGGAAACAGTGATAGGGATTTTGTTAATTGCTCCATTAGAGTGGCCGAGGATAATATTACCAAAGAAATCCTCCAAGACCTTCATGACAACATCCAGCGAGTTGACAAGCAAATCGCCGCAAAATTTAACAGAAAAACAATAGGTCTGCGGTCCGCATATTTGACTATGCGGCTGTCAGATAATGAGCCGGTTGAGCAAAATCACAACGCTCTCGAAGACGCTATGATGCTTAAATACATTTGCGAGAACATTAGCAACTATGAACTTCCCGAAGGGGTCCAAGTTGTTTCTGTTCCCAAAAACATCATGGGCTATAAAAATAAAAATCATAAGCTGACTGGCAATAGGAAAGCAAGAGCCAAGCAGGCATTGCGGACTTATCCACAGCTGGCGGATAAGAAGTACCATATTAAGGTGCGAGCCACCAAGGGAAACCGCAAGCCAGTGTGCTATAATAGATTAATTGAAGCTCTTAGTCTTACTGGTTTTACTATTGATACAGCGGAGAAGAAGCTGGAGTGTCTTGAGAAAATGTATCAGTGCGTGGAGAACCATGAGCCTTATTATGGCTGGACTTTGGAGGAGATAAAGTAATGGAAGATATGTTTTGGCCGATGGCTAAGCACCAAGCAGAATTAGACTTCATCATCAGACATATTCTGAACTATGGAGATTCTGGCTCCATAGATTTGGATGGTCTTGATGATTTCAGTCAGAAAGATTTAGCGTACATAGAGCGCGAACTCCGCAAGCAAGGCTACTATGTACGGTTGACAATGTCGAGGTAACCTTAATCCTGGAGGGACTGGGGCGTGACTCCAAATCTCGTGGTAATGCGTTCGACTCGTAGCCTCGGCGCCACTTTATGAAAGGAGAACATATGCGCTATCCTTATAAATCCACTCTTGATTTCTATGGCAGAGAACAGCTTGTTGAAATGACTCCTCAAGAGTACGAAGAGAGGCTCCAGTGGTATCGCAATAAGATTCGCCAACTGGAAAATTCTGGAAATCGCCGTGATAAAGAGTATTGCTCTTATCTCAAGCGGTGGTTTAGTGATGGCGTGTGTGATGGTGTAAGTGATTGCGAGACTCGTATTCGTTGGCACCAGCTTCCCATGACTGAGACTGTGTATTTCTTCGGTTAAAGGTAGATAAAGAAGAAGTTTGCAAAAACATAAAAATTTTGATATAATATATATAGAAACGATGAAGAAAGGGGATTAAGAAATGAGCTATCGCCCTGTAGCTGAGGCAATTTATGGCGTGCGAATTAATCATGACCAGGAAGAGCTCTTGGAAGAGAAATTCGCGGAAGCCGGATGTTATATATGGCCTGTTGATTACGAAGGTAAAGATTGGATACTTGGATATTGTCTTGCTGATGGAATTGAAGATGAAATGGTAGAGGTTCAATCTCCTTCTAATATTCCTATGGAGGCTCAGGCAATTATCATCGCAATGCTCCAAGAAATTTTTGAGATAGCTCCAAAACTAAAGATATATCTCACCTGTCATTGAACTTAGTTGGTAGCCAAAAAGAAAGTTTGCAAAAATATAAAAAATTTGTTATAATATATAAGTAAGGTTGAGAGATAACCACTAAGGTGCTACGAAGCCTAACGCCGATAAGGTAACTCTGATTGAGGGTTAAATATGGTACGTCTATCATGGGTGGCCGCCCAAGACGGTAGAACCTCGAAGAGTTTAAGGGAGACAGCAGCAGTAGTAAATGGAGTGAGATGAACAGCCTAAAGTGGAATTTTCTTAACAAGCTATGGGTCAGTAGCCTAACGGTCAGGCACGTGACTGTTAATCACGCTTATGTAGGTTCAAGTCCTACCTGGCCCGCCACAGTCGAGTTTGGTAATATCGTCGCGACTTTAACCCTAAATTATCCGATAGACCGAAGATTTGTTGGTTTCCATGTATAAAGTCTATAAACTGTAGATTGCAAACCAACGTAGTATCGCACTCCATTAATTAGTAGCGCCGGAGACTTTGGACAAGGGTAAGAGCAGTCCTCCTAAGACAAGTGGAGGCTCCTATCGACGGATGAGGCGCTCAATATCCACAAGTGACGCAATCGGCAGACGTACTTGGCTTAGAACCAAGGTTTTGGAGGTTCAAGTCCTCTCTTGTGGACCATGGGAGTTTAGGCGGTCTCCCCTATCAAAATCCGCTCCAGTGAGTTTAGTTGTTCTCATTGACAAAATAACTCGGTTGACTTCACTATCGTCAAAATGAAGAAGCAGTCTTAGCAGAAGTGAGAGGTTCAAGTCCTCGCTGGCCCCCGTCAAGGCTGGCAGCAAAAGGAGCGCATGAGGAAGCATAGCAGGAATGAGCAGAAAGAGGCGGCAACCTTAATCTGCAATACTTGCAGAGACTGCGGCCGCCCGTTGCCGCGGTCGGTTCATCTGGTTTGTCGGCGTCTCCTAAACCGTCTTGTGTGAGCTACAATGAAAGCTCTGCGGTTATCACTTGCCGCATAAGTGATAAGAAGTAGCTTTGCCGTTTTCGTCTTCTCAAAAAGCTGGTAAAAAGCGGCACTTATTGTAAGCTCGTCGCCGCGACAGGCGGGACTGAACTTTCCGCGGTTCTATGTTGCAAACTTCTTCCGTCGTAGATAAGCAAGAAGTATAGTCGGGGAACTATAATTGGAGCCTGCTCGTGGCGTTCCCTGCTTTCGACTAAGACCAATTAAATCGGCAAGTGGCGGAATAGGCAGACGCCCGAGACTTAAAATCTCGTGAGGGGAACCTCGTGCGGGTTCAAGTCCCGCCTTGCCGACCATTCTAAGACAGCGATGTATTGATAACCGGTACATCCAAGCTACTTCCTCACGCACGAGGGCCTTCCAAGAGTTGGAGAAGATGAAGGATAGAACAGCACTGGTACTCTCTTAGTTAGTAGGAAACGAAAGTTAGGAGAGCGAAGAAATCTAGGCTATAAAAAGTAATTCCAGAAGCCATGCAAAGTAGCTATCTTAGATAACATTAAGGGCACAGGGTGTCCTGAGAGTAAGCAAGGTTCAATTCCCCAACCAATGAGTTCGAGTCTCACTGGTGTGGTTCTAAAACTCTCTATATGGGTGCGTAGCTCAGAAAATAAAGTTCAAATTTTTGGTTAGAAGTATTTAATTAATCTTTAATATTTTTCAAA
>CANQLH010000041.1 GCA_947624655.1 uncultured Clostridia bacterium
AACTATCTTTTATTTATATGTTATTTTATCTTGATAATATTGAGGTATTTTTGTGTATTTAAAAATTAGAATTAACATCTACGGCTTCGATAACTCTTTAAACTTAATAGGTTACCAGTTGTGGAATCAGGATTACCCAACATACAACGGGACTAGGAGGTTACTTCCAGTTGTCACCCTACCTCTCAGAGGCTTGAGTGTGGGTGTTACTGGTGACGGAGGTGCTACCTCTCCTTATACTTTGAGTTCGGGTGGGAACGCCTAGGGTAGCGATGTTATTAGTGTTGTGACTGATGTAAGAAAAGCTGAAATGTGTAGTAGATTTCTTGAATATATATTTTTGGAGTGTAAGCGATCAAACAAGACGCGTTACTGGAGAGACAGTAAAATAAAACTCAGGCTATCCTATATTAGTGGGATGGCCTGAGTTTTCACATTATACCTTTTCATCTTCAATATTAAGCTCTTTATATTCTTCCTCATAATTCAAGATGTCTTCAGGAAGGACAGTTTGACCATGGAAGATATTTTTCAAGAGCATCTTGACAAGAACAGACCTAATTACTTACTAATATTATTTTGTTTACCTATAATTTCTTCAACAAATTCTTTTGATAGATTTACTATACTGCATATTTCTTCTATTGACATATTCCTTTTATATAAGGCGAGTATAATTTCCTTTTGTTGCTCTTTTTTTCCAAGCTCAACTCCCTGTGACATACCAAGTTCAATGCCTTCCTCTTTTGCAGCATCGGCATAAGATAACATATCTCTTAAGTCTTTTACTCTTTGATAATACATTTCTGCCGTTTCAGGATCTTGTGTAAGTCTTTCTAATTCCTCTTGTGCTTCTTTTAGTGCTTTTTGAACTTTACCATCCATTTTTGCTTTACCCCCATCTTTAATAAACTTTATCCAATTGCCCTTTTCTTTATCATCTTGTCCGTCTTTGTATTTGCCTAATTCTAAAATATGTATTTCTAAGTTCTTTGTAAATACTTTATCTAAATGAGTTTTTTCTCTAATATCCCATTTAGTATGATATTGAGAAATTCCTTTTGTTATACCTAGGTTTTCTTTTGAAATTAATATTGCAATTGTTTTTTCTAGCATACGGTATTTATCGCCTTTTTTAAATCCTTCTGTGTATGCTGATGCCCAGTAGTATAAAATTCTCTCAGGCATATATTTATAACTTGATGCTTGCATTTCTACTATTATCTTTGTACCATCTTTAAGCTTTGCCTTTACGTCAATGCGTCCAATTTTATCATCTATTTCTTCTCCAATTAATCTTTTGTTAGTATCTAAAGTTAATTCATCAATTTGAATTCCTAAAATCTTCTCAAGAAATCCTTTTGTAATTTCTTCGTTTCCAACTTTGCCAAATATTCTTTGGAAAACTAAATCATTAGTAACATCTAAATCTTCTATTTGTTCAAAATTTTGTATCATTAATATTTCCTTTCTAATTATATCTTAATTCATAAGGTAAATCAAGATATAATATTAAAAATTATTTTTTTATAGTTACGAAATAATGCTTTTATATTAAAGAATAGTTAAAATGATTTATTTGAAAGAGCTGCGTAAGCGATTAACCGAAGCGTAGCGTAGGGCGAATGGAGCAGTCTACATATAATATCCTTAATTTGTAGACTGCGACACCAAAGCTCTAAAAATAAATCATTTCAGCTATTCTATTGAAACAACCCATTATCCTGTAACTTTTTATAATATATTTGTAATTGAAATTATTTAATAGTATTTTGTAACCAACTCCTTTACGATTATTGTTAAATTAATGATTTGTTTTAGGCGAAATCCTAAAGAATTTATAAAGTTTACCTAAGATGCAAAAAGTTAAATAAAATTATATTTTATATGTTATTTATATAATGCCAAGAGTAGAAAGTCAAGAAAAATTATATGACAAAATATGACATAGGAATAAATAAAGATTTAAAAATGCGGATATATTCGAAAGGATACAGAATAATTAAAGAACGTTTTGACAATAATAAAACAGATATAGTAAAGCCCAGAGTAACTGGTAGTAAACCAGTACGTCTGAGCTAAAATTATTCTGCTACTTTAAGTTCTTCATATTCTCCTTCATAACTTTCCTCATTTTTCAATTTTACCACAACCAATTTTAGTTCCAGAATTTCCACTTGGTTGAGTATTAAAGTCATCTGGGGCGTCATGAATGATAATTACCTTTCCTAAAATATCCTTTATTTTAAATTTGTCTATTAAAACACTCATGTATGCATAACCTTTATTTTCAAGCAAAGGAGGTAAATCTCCTGTATGAAAAGGATGAGGACAATTTGTAAGATTTAAATGAGATTTAGCATTTGCAAAGTTATCATTTACATTTCCAGTACAGGAAATTCCTTCATGAATATGAAAACCAAAAAATCTACCTTTGCATTTATCTTTAGATTGTGGCAAATTATTTATTTTAGCAGTTAATATTACACCATTTTTAGTTTCTTTAAAAGTAACAATACCATTTATTTTAGGGTATTGTTTTGAACCCTTTATATATGCTTTTGCATCATAAAAAATATTTGTAAACATTTTAATCTCCTCTTCTTATTATATTAAAAACAACGAAATAACGTTAAATAGAAGACGACCAACAAGGAACGAGTCAAATTAAATATATTACTTCCATAAGTAGGCACAAACTTTTTTTACGTTACTAGATAATGTTTTTATATTAAAGAATAGCTGAAATGATTTATTTGAAAGAGCTGCGTAAGCGAACAACCGGAGCGGAGCGCAAAAGCGAATGGAGCAGTCTACATATATATCTTTCATTTGTAGACTGCGACACCAAAGCTCTAAAAATAAATCATTTCAGCTATTCTAATGAAACAATCCGTTATCCAGTAACATTTTAACTCACTACATTAAACTTACCTCTTTTTTTTTATATAAATATTGTGATATAATACTGCATATATTGAAATGGAGGAAAATTATATAATATGAAAGAGATAAAAGTCAAAGATATATTAGAGATATGTGATGCAGAATTAATTTGTGGAGATAAAGAAGAGACTTTAACGAATTTCAAAAAAGATACTAGAGAGATAAATTGTGGAGATACATATGTTGGCATAAAAGGAGAAAAATTTAATGGAAGTTATTTCTTTGAAGAAGCATTTAAAAACGGAGCTAAGGCTTGTATTATAGACGATATTGATATAGAAAAAAATAAAATCGCAGAGTATAGCAATAGAATAATTATAAAAACACAAAATACAATAAGTGCAATACAGAGTTTAGCAAGGTTTAAAAGAGATAGCTATAATATACCTGTTATTGGAGTAACTGGTAGTGTTGGCAAGACCAGTACAAAGGATATAATTGCAAGTGTAATGTCAAAGAAGTATAGAACTTTAAAAACCATTGGAAATTATAATAACCATATTGGAGTTCCTCTAACAATATTAGGCTTAAATGAGCACGAATCAGCAGTAATAGAAATGGGAATGAACCACCTAGGAGAAATAAGAAAACTTACTAATATTGCCAAACCTACGATGTCAGTTATTACTAATATTGGTACATCTCATATAGGAGAACTTGGCTCAAGAGAAAATATTTTAAAAGCAAAATTGGAAATATTAGAAGGAATGAAAGAAGACGCACCATTGATAATAAATAATGATAATGATATGTTACATACTTGGTACTTAGATAATAAAGAAAAAAGAAAAATCATTACATTTGGCATAGATAACCAAAGCGATATTATGGCAAAAGATATAATTTCAGATGAAAACGGTAGCAAATTTAAAGTAAGAGTTAATGATAAAGATTATGATGTTAGAATAAACATAGGAGGAAAGCATTTTATAAGTAATAGCTTGTGTGCTATATGTGTGGGATTGAATAATGGCATATCAATGGAAAAGATTATTGAAGGTATTAACGAATTTGAGCTTACAAAAAAAAGAATGGAAATGAAAAAGGGATTAAATAATTCAACAATAATAAATGATTGCTATAATGCAAGTTATGATTCAATGAAAGCACGGTATAGAATATCTAAGTTCTTTAAATGGAAATAAAAAGATTGCAGTGCTTGGAGATATGTTAGAACTTGGAAAATACGAAAAGGAATTACATGAAAAAGTCGGAGAAGAAGTATATAAGAATAATATTGATGTATTAGTAACAGTAGGAACTTTAGCAAAATATATTGCAAAAAAAGCTGAAGAGCTTGGAATGAGTAAGGATAAAATATTTATGTATGATACAAAAGAAGATGCTGTCCAAAAAATAAAAAATATAATTGAAGAAAATGATTATATTTTAGTTAAGGCATCTAATAGCATGAAGTTTGATGAAATTACAGCTAAGATTGAAGGATAAATTTATTTACAAGGAGGAGTTTTATTTTGAAAATAGCAGTTATTTTTGGAGGTATGTCAACAGAACATGATGTTTCTATTGTATCTGGTACATCTGTTATAGAAAAATTAGATAAGGAAAAGTATGATATTACGCCAATCTACATAGATAAAAATCGGAATATGGTATGAATATTTAAAAGATACAAAAGAAATAAAAGCATTAAAAATTGGGGAGGAATTAACAGAACTTAGAAGAATAGATAATGTAATGGATATGCTAAAATCTCAGGAGGTTATATTCCCAGTTTTACATGGGCTATATGGCGAAGATGGCACAATTCAGGGATTATTTGAGATGATAAAAGTTCCTTATGTTGGATGCAGAGTGCTTGCATCAAGTATTGCTATGGATAAAGTATATACTAAATTGGTAATTGAAAAAGCAGGTATAAGGCAGGCAAAGTCAGAGTACATAAGAGAGTTTAAAGGTAAGTATATTTACATAGATAAGAATTTTAATGAAAAAATAAGTACATTAGATGAAATATGTGAAATTATTGAAAAAAGTTTAAACTATCCAATGTTTGTAAAGCCTTCTAATTCAGGCTCAAGCGTTGGAGTTAATAAGGTAAATAATAGAGACGAATTGAAAAAGGGAGTTGAATTCGCAAGTAAATATGATAAAAAAATTTTAGTAGAAGAGCAAGTTATAGGTCGCGAGGTTGAGTGTGCAGTATTAGGAAATGAAGAAGTTCTTGCATCTTGTGTTGGAGAGGTTAAATCAGCAGAAGAGTTTTATAGCTTTGATGCAAAATATAATAATCAAGAATCTAAGACAGTTATACCAGCCGAGATTTCAAAAGAAAAACAAGATGAAATCAAGGCTTTAGCTAAAAAGGCATTTAAAGCAATAAATGGAAACGGATTAGCAAGAGCTGATTTCTTTATAGAGAAGGAAACGGGTAATGTTATTTTAAATGAAATCAATACACTTCCTGGATTTACCCGGAATAAGCATGTATCCAATGCTATTTGAAAATGATGGAATAAATTATACAAAATTATTAGATAAATTGATTGAATTAGCTTTAGATAAATGATATAATAATTGCACCATGATATATGGAGGATGTTAAATGATATTTAAGGATTATTATAAAATACTAGGATTTGAAACAAATAAGGTAACAGTTGATGAGATAAAAATTGCATTTAGAGAACAGGCAAAAAAGTATCACCCAGATATGAATGAGGGTTCGAGTAGTACTGAAGAGCGTTTTAAGGATATTAATGAGGCTTATAGAACGCTCTCGAATCCGGTGGCTCGTAAAAAATATGATAGAAGTTGGAACAGCAATGTAGGAAAAAAGAAGAATAAAGAAAAGAATGGCAAAGATGTAAAACACAGTGATACAATTTTTGGAGAAGTTGCCAACATGTTTTTCGGTGCAAAGAAAGAAAAAGAAGAGCCAAAAGTAAAAAAAGGAAAGCCACAAATTAAAGGAGAAAATATTGAGACGTCGATTAATGTTAGCATTGAAGAAGCATTTTTTGGCGGTAGTAAAAAAATTGCACTTCGTGCAGTTGATGGCAAAATGAAGAATTTTGTGGTAAAAATTCCTGCTGGGATTAGAGATAGTGAAAAAATTAGGCTAGTTGGTCAAGGAAAATCTGGCGAAAATGGTGGAAAAAACGGAGACTTGTTAATAAAGATAAATATCGATAATGATAAAAAATTTAGACTTGATGGATGTAATTTGTATACTGATTTAAAGATAACACCTTGGGAGGCTGCTCTGGGGGCAAGAGTCGCAATTGAACGGTATAGATGGACAAGAGACTTTTTATGTGCAAAAGGGAATACAAAGTCGGAGATAGAATTAGAATTGCACAGAAAGGTTATAAAGATAGTAAGGGTGGCAGAGGCGATTTAATTGCTGAGGCTAAAATAATGATTCCAAAGGAATTGAATGAGGAAGAGCTTGCAATGTATGAAAAGTTAAAGGAAATTTCTAAGTTTAATCCTAGGTCATAAATATAGATTTTATAAAATAGATAATATTGACAAATATACTAAAATAATGTATAATTATGTTTAGTGGAAGAAACAAAAGATAAGCTAAGCATAATGGAAAGAGGTGCGAAAATGGAAATAGTACAAGGTAAACATTTTAGCATAACAGATCCAAAAGGAATAAATACAGTAATATATCAAGTAAACAAAACAGAAAAAGAATATTTAAAAGAATTTCCTAAATATACAGTTCAAAGATTAGACTATACTTCAGAAATTAGAGGAGATTCTACTAGAAAAACATATTTTGTAGACGAACCATCACCTGATGGAAACCAACTTGTAATATTATCTTTTGGAAAAGAAAAAGTTGTAATTAATATGGGGATTTTGCTTGGAGATGAAGTAAAAATAACCAAAAAGCCAGCTCCATTCAAATTTAATACATTATATTCAGAAGAACCAACAGAGTATAAAGACTTCAATTATACACCAAACTTAAAAAGGTCAATATCAATAATTGATCCAGAAACAGCAGAAGAAGTTAAACCTAGATTATACTTTGATGAGAAAACAAATGAGGTAAAAGGAAAATGTAAATTGAAACCATATAAATCTTATTTCGCATTCGAAATAAGAGAAAATTAGGAGGAAAATAAAATGGCTGAAGAAAAATTAAAAAAACAAAGACCAGCAGGTAAAAATGATGAATTAGAAATTGCATATACAAATTTTGCATCTAATGAAAGAAGAACAGAATTGAAAGCTGAAGGAAAAGAATTTGATAATGATGAATTATTAAAAATGCTAGGTTTTCAAGATAAAGATGGAGTAATGACACTATCAACAGCTGAATATGAAGCTGAGATTGCTCCAAATGGAGAAATAATTAGAAGAAAAAAGAACGGCAGAATTTTAACTGAAAGCAAACAAGCTGAAGCTGAAAGATAGATATAACAAAAGAGTAGGTGAAAATATATGCATTATAAAATAGAAGGAACTATAAGAAGGAATAAAGGAAGATTTATAATATTTGCGGTACTATGGTTATTTATGACCATAGTACTTGTTATACCAATAGCTTATTCAATTCATATGGCAGAAATTGGTGGAACTTTTAATTTTGAAGAATTAATAAATAGATTTGTAGGTTCTTATACAAATTTTGGAGAAACAATTCGGAAATTTTGGTAATTATATACCGGATTTCTTTAGTGTATTATGGAAATGTACTCTAATTTATTCAATAGCTATGTTTGTTGGATTTGTAAGAACTGCTCCTAAAAATGAATATACAGATATAGAGCAAGGGTCTAGTGATTGGGCAGGAAGAGGAGAACAATATAAGATACTAAGTAGAAATAAGGGAATTATACTTGCCGAGAATAATTATCTTCCAGTAGATAAAAGAGGAAATGTTAACGTTTTAGTTGTTGGACGGTTCTGGATCTGGTAAATCTGCATCATTCTCAATACCAAATGCTTATCAAATGTTAGGCTCTTATGTTTTTACAGACCCTAAAGGAGAACTTTATGATAAGACAGCAGGTTTCTTACAAAAAAATGGTTATGATATAAAGGTTTTAAATTTGGTTAGACCACAAAATAGTGATGGATATAACCCACTTATGCATATTTCCTCAGAGCTAGATGTAGATGTTATTGCAAATACAATAGTAAAAGGACAAAAGGTAGAAGGAAGCTCAGCAGATCCATATTGGGATGATATGGCTGAAATGTTACTTAAAGCTTTAATATATTACTTAATTGCGACAAGACCTGAGGAAGAACAGAATTTAGCAAGTTGTGCAGAATTAGTTAGAGCCGCAAATGCTAATGGAGGAAGTAACTTGCTTACAGAATTGATGAGCCAATTACCTTATGACCATCCAGCAAGAATGTATTATAAATCAATAGAGATTGCACCAGAAAAGACATATGGTTCAATATTAAGCTCACTTCAATCTAAACTTGGTAAATTCGATTCTAAAGAGATTGCAGAACTTACCTCAACAGATACGATAAATTTTGAAGAAATAGGAAGAAGAAAGACAGCTGTTTATGTTATATCATCAGATACTCATACTGCATATGACTTCTTACTTACAATATTCTTTGCACAGATGATACAACAGCTATATGATTTTGCAGATCTTAGTGGTGGTGCTCTTCCAATGCCTACATATTTTATACTTGATGAGTTCGCAAATATAGGAAAGGTACCAGATTTTGATAAAAAAATATCTACGAGTAGAAGTAGAAAGATACAATTTAGTGTTATATTGCAGAACCTAGACCAATTAGAGGCTGTATATGAAAAATCATATGAGACCATAATTGGTAACTGTGATACACATGTATTCTTAGGAAGTAACTCTCAAAAGACAGTTGAATACTTTTCTAAAGCTTTGGGAGAGAAAACGGTAGAAAGAGAAAATATTTCGGTAAATAGGGATAGACAATTCTGGATGCAAGGTGAAAGTGTATCAGACCAAATAAATGCAAGAGCACTTTTAACTCCAGATGAATTAAGAAGATTTGATAATGATTATTGTATAATATTTGAAAAGGGAATAAGACCTATAAAGGCTAAAAAATATTATTATTTCACAAGACCAGAGGCAAAAAAGCTTGCTGAATTTACCTTAAGTCATAATGATTCAAGAAATATTGATAGGGGAAATTGGAGAAAGTATAACCCATATAATCCATATGATGAAAGTAGCAATAATGGCGGTGGAAAGCAAGATTTGAAAATAGAAAGTTTAGATGATTTATTTGAAGATAATGAAAATGATGCACCTGAACTTCCAATAGAAGAAACACAAGAGGAGAAGGTAACTCCAAAAGAGGAAGTAAAACAAGATGAGGCAGGCATGGATTTACAGAAGGAATTAGAGGCTAAGTTTGATGAATTATTTGGACCAGTAGATTAATTTATACATATTACTATAGCTTTAGGGAACAATATCTAAAAAAGGAGATTAGATATGTTTAAACCTAAAGCTATTTATTATGAAAAAGAAATAGAAAATTATGAACTTGGAAAAAAGCTAATGGAGCAATATAACGATGTTCCAAAAGTAGTAATAGAAAGTCATAATGCAATAGAGGAAATGAGAAAACAAGACAACAAAGAATTTGTTAATATGAAAAGAAATCTAATTATAGGTGTAAGAAAAACGCATAAGTTCATAGAAAATCACAAGGTGTCAGACTATCTGGTGCCATATACTTCATCAGGTTGTACTGCCTCGTGCATGTACTGCTATTTAGTATGTAACTATAACAAATGTGCATATTTGAGACTTTTTGTAAATAGAGAGCAGATGTTAGACAAAATCATAAAAACAGCTGATAAATCTGATAAAGAGCTAACTTTTGAAATTGGAAGTAATAGCGATTTAATCTTAGAAAATACAATAACAAATAATTTGGTTTGGACAATAGAAAATTTTAAAAATTCAAATAAAGGAAAGCTAACATTTCCTACAAAGTTTGATATGGTGGATGATTTACTTCCACTAGAACATAAAGGGAAAATAATTGTAAGAATGAGTATGAACCCAGAAGAAATAATAAACAGAGTAGAATTTGGAACATCGAGATTACAAGGACGAATTGAAGCAATAAATAAATTAAAGGAAGCGGGATATGAAGTAGGTATTTTAATTGCACCAGTAATATTTGTAGATAGCTGGAAAGAGCTATATTTAGAACTTATCAAAGAACTTGAGGCAAAGCTATTTCCAAAGATAAAGAAAGATGTATTCTTTGAAATAATATTCATGACTTACAGCTATGTTCATACAAAAATAAATGAAGCTGCATTCCCAAATGCAATACAGTTGTACAATAAAGATATAATGACAGGCAGGGGAAAAGGAAAATATTGGTATAAAGAAAATATTAGGAAAGAAGGAGAAGAATTTTTTAGAGAAAATTTGAAAAAGTATTTCCCAAGCAATGAAATTTTATATATTGTATAGAAATTCAAGGAAGAATATGGTATTATATTGTCATATTTTAAACAAGAATTATTAAATTTAGAAGGAATAACATAAATGGACGAAAAGTTACAAAAACTTTATCAAGAATGTATCCAAGAGATGGAAAATATTGGAATACAAATAATAGATAACAAAGATGTTGGTCAAATAGAAATAAAGCTGTCAAAAAGAAATAATAAAAGATATGGAGCATGTAAACAGCTAGAACCCGACAAAACTACGATGTACATAGAAAAAATAAAATATTCTTTTTATAGGCAAAGGCTTAATAAAAATTTTACAAGAAAATATAGATGTGGCAAATGTGGTGGAAGCTTTAAAGTGATAAATATAGATCAATACTGTTAGTCTAAAAAATAGTTACAGGATAAAATCCATGCCTTTCTCGTTTCACTCGTAAGGCACACATAGGAATGAAAAGCTTGAATTTTAAGCTTATTCTTTATATAATATTTCAAGGGAATATATACTACAGAACACGGTAAAACCAGTTGCAGACTTCTGCAAGTTTCAGATTAAATCAGCAGGATAAACAGTGTCGGTGCAGTTGTTTCAAGCACACATAAGTAATCCATTGAGATTGTAAATTAATCATTGACTGTAGTCAAACTAAGTGTTAATTGCACAGTCCCTATATTCCTCAAGAATATTATATAAAGGAGTTTTTGTAATGGAAGTTATTTATTCTAAAGCTTGTGGTGTTGACGTGCATAAATCTTTCATAGTAGCAGTTATTTGTGACTCTACTTCCGTCAAACCACAGTATCTTCGTAAACGTTTTTCTACCTTTAATAATTCTCTAATTGAATTTAGAAATTGGCTATTAGAAAACGGCTGTCAGAATGTATGCATGGAATCTACTGGAAAGTATTATATCCCTGTATACAATGCATTAGAAGGTCATATCTCTAATGTCGTCGTTGCTAATCCTAAATGGGTTAGGTGTATTAAAGGAGAAAAAGATGATAACAAAGACGCCAAATGGATTGCAGACCTTTTTAAACTAGGCATTGTTCGTTCTAGTTTTATTCCTACAAAAGACATTAGAGTGCTTCGCGAATTAACTCGTTATCTTTGCAAATTAACTAATATGCGTTCCTCTGAAAGAAACAGGTTTACCAACGCTCTTACTGTTGGTAACTGCAAATTAGATATGGTCTTCTCCGATATTTTTGGTAAATCGTCTTCTGCTATCATCAATACTATTTTATCACAAAATGATTTTGAAAACAAAGATATTTTACAAAATATTGATTGGAGATGTAAATCTTCCCACGAAGA
>CANQLH010000042.1 GCA_947624655.1 uncultured Clostridia bacterium
AAATTTTTGTTACAGAAATATTACATACAACTAGGTTTTAGGAATTTTTTTATTTAAAACCATTATCTAGTAACAATTTTTGATTGCAAAACAATGCATATTTTTATAAACTCGAGTAATAATATATCGTTAGAGAGGAGTGATATACGCTTGACCAATATAAATTGTTCTGCAAATTGCATTTATCAAAAAGATGGGAAATGTTCATATGAAGATATATTTGTAAAAACACTAACTATTGGCTCTAATTGTGCCTATTTCTCTCCTAAGGAGAAAAATTCAACTACTTAAATATAATTTTGCCATTTTCTTCAAACATAGTCTTTTTTACATTATGAATAATAGTTCCATCTAAAATACCATCAGTTATATTATCCTCGATAATCGTTTGAATAGAACGTCTTAATGGTCTTGCTCCATAATTTTTATCTGTTCCCTGACTTATAACATATTTTTTTACACTGTCATCAACTTCGATAATAATCCCCTGTTTTTCTAAACGCTTTAATAAATTTTCAATCATTAGATTAACAATGTTTGCTATGTCCTCATCTTGTAATTTATGGAAAACAATAATTTCGTCAATACGATTTATAAACTCAGGTCTAAACTCCTTTTTTAATTCCTGCATTACATCTTTCTTAGTATTTTCATACTCATTATCTATTTTCTCTTTCTCATTTTGAGCATTTGCAAATCCAAGCACCTTACTGTCAGTAATAAGCTTTGCTCCTACATTTGAAGTCATAATAATTACAGTATTTTTAAAATTGACAATTCTACCTGTGCTATCTGTAAGTCTTCCGTCTTCTAATATTTGAAGTAACATATTCATTACATCAGGATGTGCCTTTTCTATCTCATCAAATAGTATTATTGAATATGGCTTTTGTTTAACTTTCTTTGTTAAATATCCACCTTCTTCGTAACCTATATACCCTGGAGGCGAACCAATTAACTTTGATGTTGAATGAGCTTCCATATATTCAGACATATCTACTCTTATAATAGAATCTTCTGTTCCAAATAGGACTTCTGCCAAGGCTTTTGAAGTCTCAGTTTTACCAACTCCAGTAGGACCAAGGAACAAAAATGAGCCTATTGGGCGATTTGGGTCTTTTATTCCAACTCTTCCTCTTCTTATAGACTTTGCAACAGCTTCTATTGCTTCATTTTGTCCTACGACTCTTTTATGGAGCTCATTTTCTAAGTTTCTTAACTTTTCATTTTCATCTTGCGTAATCTTTTTTACTGGAATGTTTGTCCATTTTGCTATAACCTCAGCAATGTTTTCTTCATCTATTACTGTAATTTCTCTAGTTTTTTCATCATTCCACTTTTCTTTTTCCTTTTCTAATTTTTTGATTTGCTTTTGTTCTTTATCTCTTAACTCTGCTGCTTTTTCAAATGCTTGGGTATAAATTGCCTCTTCCTTTTCTTTTGTAATTTTATCTAGTGCTTCTTCTAATGCTTTTAACTTATCAGGTGCTGTATATTTAATCATTCTAGCATTAGATGCTGCCTCATCTATTACATCAATAGCCTTATCAGGCAAAAATCTGTCAGTTATATATCTCACAGAAAGGCTTACTGCTGAGCTAATCGCCTCATCTGTTATCTTTACATTATGATGTGCTTCATATTTGTCTCTTATACCCTGAAGTATCATAATTGTACTTTGAATATCTGGCTCTTCTATAACAACAGGGCTAAATCTTCTCTCTAAAGCTGTATCTTTTTCAATATATTTTCTATATTCATCTATTGTTGTTGCACCAATTAAGCTAATCTCTCCCCTGGCTAAAATTGGCTTCAATATATTTGCTGCATCTATTGCACCTTCTGCAGAACCTGCTCCTACTATGGTATGTATTTCATCAATAAATAAAATTACATCTCCTGCTTTTTTTACTTCATTTAATGATTTTTTTATTCTATCTTCAAAGTCCCCTCTGTATTTAGAACCTGCAACCATGCTTGATATATCTAAATTTACAATTCTTTTATTCTTTAGCATTTGTGGTACTTCCCCTGATGCTATTTTTGTGCTTAAGCCTTCTGCTATTGCTGTTTTTCCAACTCCTGGCTCTCCTATCAAGCACGGGTTGTTTTTGGTTCTCCTAGTTAGAATCTGTATAACTCTGTCTATCTCTTCTTTTCTGCCTACGACAGGGTCAATCTTTCCTTCTTTTGCAAGCTTTGTCAAATCTATTCCAAATTGATTAAGTGTGGGAGTTTGCGAAAAGCTTGTATCTTTTTTATCCTTTTCTGTTTTTATTTTAGTCTTATTTTCCTCAGATACTGTTTCTGTTATGACTTTTAAAATATCTTCATATACTATTTTAATATTAATATTTAAGTTAATTAAAACACGAACTGCAACGCTATCGCCTTCTTTTAGAATCCCAATAAGAAGATGCTCTGTTCCAATATAATCTGAATTTAATTTTTTAGCTTCTGCTGACGCATTTTCTAAAACCTTTTTAGTTCTTGGAGTAAAGCCTAAAATCTTCTTTGATTTAAGTCTCCCAGGGCCTATAATATCTTCTATTTGAGCAAGTATTTTTTCATCAGTAATATTTTGCGTTTCTAATACTTTGCTTGCTATTCCTGAATGTTCTTTTACTAGCCCATAAAGTATATGCTCTGTTCCGGATATAGTCATGTCCTAGCTCTAAAGTAATTTCATTTGCATATTTAATAACTTTTTCCGCACTATCTGTGAATTTATATGTCATACTTTTTTATCATCCTTCCGCTTCTTTAATCTATTTTTCAAGCTCTTTGGTTATTATATCAGAATTTATGCAAATTTCAATACATACGACAAAACTTCCCATTTTTCTCACTACACAAATTATTTTTTTGTAATTTCTTCTAGCTTATGCGCAATCTCTTTTTGCTGTTCTAAAGTGAGCCAGGCAAAATATGATGATATAAATTCTCCATACTTCGTTTTATCTTCTTCTAATTTCATATTAAAACCCCTCCCAAAGATTATTATATGTAATCTTTAGAAGGGTTATAATGGAATATTTATGATAACTTCATTGATAAAAGCTTGCTAATTCCGCTTTCTTCCATTGTTATGCCATATACAGAATCTCCTGCTTCCATAGTTCCTTTTCTATGTGTTATTACTAAAAATTGGGTATCTTTTGTAAATTTTTTCAAATAATCTGCAAATCTATATACATTTACATCATCTAATGCTGCCTCAATTTCGTCTAATACGCAAAAAGGAGATGGATTAATTTTGAGCATTGCGAAAAGTAACGCAATTGCAGTAAACGCTCTTTCTCCTCCTGATAAAAGAGTCATATTTTGGAGCTTCTTTCCTGGTGGCTGTGCAACAATTTCTATTCCACATTCCAGTACATTCTTTTGGTCTTCTAAGATTAAGCTTGCCTTACCTCCACCAAATAATTCGGTAAATACTGCTTTAAAATTTTTGTTAATAGTTTCAAATTGCTTTATAAACTGCTCCTGCATTGTACTTATCATATCTTGAATTACACCTTTGAGTTTTGTCATTGTACCTTCTATATCTGTCCTTTGTTCACACATAAAATCATATCTCTTTGAAACCTCTTTGTACTCTTCAATTGAATTAACATTTACATTTCCTAAATCTCTTATTTTATTTCTCAAAGAATTAACCTTTTTAGTTGTCTGAGCTATATTATCAGGCTTCTTAAACTCACTTGCATTATTTGGCATTAATTCATATTCTTCCCAAAGCCTGTTGGTAAAAGTATCAATTTCTTCATTTACCTTGTCTTTTCTAACTCCAATTTTTATAATTTCTTCTTTTAGTCCATCAAGTACATTAATTTTGCTTAATATCTCATCCTCTGTATGATTTAGTTTAGTATTCTTTTCTTCCCTATCTGCCTTCAACTTATTTATATTTTCATCACTAGAACTCATCTTAATATCAAGCTCTTTTATTTGTTCTTCAAGTTCTATAACTTTCTTTTCTAGTTCTTCATTCTCAGTTAAAATATTTTGCATATTACTTTGTTTGTTAGAAATACTAATATTGTTATTCTCAATATCTTGTTTAATTCTTTCAACAATTTCATCTATTGAAAGCTCACTTTCATTGAATGAAGAAACTGAAATTTTTAAATTTGTAACATCAAAGTTTAGATTATCAATATATTTTTGATTTTCAGAATTTGTTTTTGCAAACTCTGCAATTTCTGCTTTCAGTTTATCCATATCTTCTGTATTCTTTGACATAGTCTCATTAATTTCATTAATCTTTAATATGTTTTCCTCTTTTTGTTTTTCTATTCTAGCAAGTTCTTCTTTCGACTTATCTATTCTCTCTCTTAATTTGGTAATATTTTCCTCTACTGCAACCAACTTTTGTTTATCTGTTGCATAAGTTATTTGAATTTCTTGTAAAGCTCCTGAAACTGACAAAAGCTCTTCTTCGTATTTTTCTTCTGAATTTTCTATATCCTTCTTTTCTTCTATTACCTTATTAATCTTTTCTTCTAACTCTTTTAATTCTTTTTCTAACTCTTCAATTTTTGCTTTTCTTCCTAAAATATTAACAGTTTTTTGTGCATAAGAACCACCTGACATACTTCCAGAAGGATTAAGTATATCTCCTTTTAGTGTAACTATTTTAAAAGAATAATTATTTTGTTTTGCAAGACTTATTGCTAAATCCATATCATCAACTATAACAGTTCTGCCAAGTAAACTTAGTATAATTTGTTCATACTTTTTATCGCACCTAATTAAATCAGATGCAATTAGTATAGTTTCTCCTAATATGTTTGACTTGTTAATTTTTTCTAATTTTTTTCCTTTTACAGCAGATATTGGCAAAAATGATGCACGACCTAAATTATTTTCTCTTAAATATTCAATAAGCTTTTTCGCATCTTGCTCGGTATTGGTTACAATATTTTGTAGGCTAGCACCAAGTGCCATCTCTATTGCAACCTGATATTTGCTATCTACTGATATAAGGTCACTTAATGCTCCCTCAGAGCACTTTTTTAGTTTTTCATCTTTATCACATGCAATCAAAAGAGATTTTACCGTTTTAGAATATCCCTCTTTTTCTTTCTCTGTTTCGATCAAGAATTTAAGCCTTGACTCTTTCATTCTATAATCTGATTGCATGTTATTTATATTCTTGTCATATTCTAATATCTTTTTATCAACTTCGTCTTTCTTCTTTGTTATCTCATCAGCTTGCTTTGCAAGTTTATTATTTTTAGCTTCAATCTCAGAAAAAGCCTTAGACAAATCTTGTTTTGTCATATTTGTACTATCTAACTCCGATATTCCGAACTTGAATATCATATTTTAAAGTTTTAATTTGTTTTAAAATATTCTCATTCGTAATCTCTAAGGTATTAATCTCATTTAAATTTTCATATTTTTCGTCTGTATATTTTTCTACTTTCGACTTTTTCTCTTCTATCTCCTTTTCCTTTTCTGAAAGTTTTGCTGTAACTTTTTGGAGTTCTTCTTCCTTCTCCTTTAGCTCCTTTTCAAACTTTTCTTTATTAGCAAAAAGTTTTTCCTTTTTCTCTGTTTTTTGAAGCCTTTCTTCTTCTAGTTCTGCAATTCTTGTATTTAATTCTTCTATTTCTTTTGCATATCTTTCATGATTTTCTTTGTTATTTTGCGTTCTTTCTTTGCATACATTTATTGCAGAATTAAGCTTTTCTTTTTCTTGAATATTTTGTGAGTCAAGATTTTGTGTATTTTCAATTTCTTTAGTAACATTGTCAATGTCTATTTTTAAATTTTGTTTAAGCTCATTTAATTTCTCTAGCTTTAGATTTTCTTCGTTATTTTGGTCATTTATTATTTTTTCATCATCAATAATCTTCTGTAAATTTTTCTTACTGTTTTCTATGTTATATATAAAAAGGCCTACTTCTATATTTTTTAACTCTTCACGAAGATTAAGAAAGTTTTTTGCTTTTTCTGCCTGCTCCTTTAGAGGATTTATGTTTTGCTCAATTTCAGATATAATATCATTAATTCTAAGTAAATTAAGTTTTGTTCTCTCAAGCTTCTTTTCTGCCTCAATCTTTCTTGTTTTATACTTAACAATCCCTGCTGCTTCTTCAAATATATTTCTTCTATCTTCTGATTTATTACTTAAAATGTCATCAATTCTACCTTGCCCAATTATAGAGTAACCGGTCTTTTCCAATTCCAGTATCCATAAATAATTCAATAATATCTTTTAATCTACACGCTACTTTATTTATAAAATATTGTGATTCTCCACTTCTATATAGCTTCCTTGTAACAGTAACTTCTGTATATTCTACTGGAAGTTTCATATCGCTATTATCAAATACAAGTGATACCTCAGCAAAGCCTAATGATTTTCTGTTTTGAGTTCCAGCAAATATAACATCCTCAGACTTAGCACCTCTAAGAGACTTCATACTTTGCTCACCCAAAACCCATCTTATAGCATCTGATATATTACTTTTTCCAGAGCCATTTGGGCCAATTACTGTTGTAATACCTGGCATGAATTCTAATACAGTTTTTTCCGCAAATGACTTAAATCCTTGCATCTCTAGCTTCTTTAAATACATGTGTTTCCTCCTACAATTGTGGTATATCTGTTATAACTTTGTTTGGCAATTGTATTGTATCATATATTTAGAAAAATGGGAAGAAATATTTTCGTAAGCGCTCAAACAAGAAGAAACCTCTTTAGAAAAATATCTTCCATGGTCAACTGAGCTTTCTGAAGACATCTTGAATTATGACGAAGGATATAAAGAGCTTAATATCGAAGATGAAAAGGTATAATGTGAAAACTCAGGTCATCCTGTTAATCTAGGATAGCCTGAGTTTTATTTTTCTGCCACTCCAGTAACGCGTCTTGTTTGATCGATTACCGGTTTTTTGGTTTCAAGATATTCTAGTAATTTATTGTTCCTTTAGCTCGCCTAATTGTACGTTAGCGTTATCCGACTTAGTGTTAACCATATCTTGAGCGACACTTTTAAGTCCATCAGCATAATTTAACGTAAACAAAGCGTTGTTGCTTGCTAACGAACAATAGCTAAATATATAATCATAGTCAGCAGGCACGCTCGTGATTGTCATTGATGCATTCAATTTATCACAATCTTGGACCATACTTGTCATACTAGGATTGTGACTGGTATCAAACCCCCCCAGATCGAGTCTTACTAGGGATTCGCAAGCTCGAAACATATTGTATAGATTCGTAGCAGATGTCTTGGAGAAGCACGCAGTATCCAAGTCGCTCAAGCTGAGGCAGTAGCAGAACATATCCGCCATGTCAACAACACTGTGAAAATCAAGTCCAGTTAGGTTTACGCTTGTTAACGATTCGCACCTAGCAAACATTCCATTCACGGTTTGGACAGCTGATGTATCTAACACCGATAAGTCCACAGTAATTAAGTTATAACATTGACGGAACATATTTTTCATAGTCGTTACCTTGCTCGTGTTAAATCCGTCCAAATCGATATCAGTCAAACCGCACTGATAGAACATTCCCTCCATAGTTGTGACATTTTCCGTATTTAAGACCGATAAATCAACCTTATTTAGGCTAGTGCAACCAGAGAACATACTTTTCATAGATGTGACCTGACTTGTGTCCAAACCAGTTAGATCGATTTTAGTACAATTCGTCAAACCATAAAATAAATTTTCACAGGTTAACGCAGTGATTCCGGGCGCGACATATACTGATTTTATAGCTTTTCTCCACGATTCATAGTCGTGCCATGATGGGTATTGGGAATACGTCAAAGTTGCTCCAATCCCATTTTTTGGATATATTATTAACGTTCCGTTAGGCTGATTCTTTGCATAATAATCTGCAACTTTTTTGCTTTCGCTTGCTGGCTCCTTTTTCCCTGTTATAAACCAATCCATGCCTGATAATTCTGGGATTGTAGGTGCTCCTATTTTCTGTGTTATGCTTGCTCCTGCTTTTGGAGTTCCTGCTTTATCAGTTACAATTACTCTTAGGTCATACTCAGCCCCCTCTTGTAGGTCCGTATAGACGTGTGTTTGACTTCCTGCATCAGTTGATACTATGTCGCCATGAGGGTTCCATGCAACCTCACTAGATAGTTTATATTGGAACTGATAACTTGCAATTCCTGATGTAACATCTGCTCCTGTTGCTTGTACTGTGATTGTTGTGTCATCATACTCCGTTACTGATAATGACGCTGTTCTTGGAGGCGTTACATCCCTATTTATTGTTTCTGTTGCTTCTTTTGTTGATTTGTTTCCTGCTTTGTCTATTGTTTTGGCTTTTATCGTTGTTATTCCATCTGTATTTACTAATACCTCTTGTGTTATTATTCCTGCTTCTGTTGTATAAGTATTTTTTCCTACTGTATATTCTATCTGCCATGCTCCTGAAAGTGCATCTTTTCCTTCTGCTGATATTGTGGCTGTTATATCTCCTTCTTTATACCATCCATTTGAACCATTTGGACTTGACGGATCTAGTGTTATTGTTGGTACTGCTGGAGCTGTTTTATCTATCTTTATTTCTTTTTCTCTTTCTTCTGTTATGTTTCCTCCTGTTCCTGTTCCAAATGCTATTACGTTGCTTATTCCTTCTTCTGTTACCTTGAATGTTACCTCTTTTCTTGGAGTTGTGATTTGTGCTAACTCATTTGCTCCTTCTACTCTGTATGTTATGCTCGTTAAGTCTGAGTTTTCTTCTGCTAAACTATCTCTTATTGTTACGTCTACATCTCCTCTATACCAGCCATTTGTCTCTTCATATGAACAAGCTAACTCTATTGTTGGTGGTAGTACTTCTCCTTTAGTTGTAACTTGCATGTTTGTACTTATTCTTTTGTTTCCTGCTTCGTCTTCTGCTTCTACATATACTATATATGTTTGTTTTGGTTCTAGCTCTTCTATTGTTCCATTTCCATCTGGACTACTTCCTTTTGGTATGTCTTTTCCATTTAAGTTTACGAAGAAATTGTAATTTACTACGCTTGAATGTTCATCTGTTGTTGCGGCTGTTATGTCAAAACTATATGGTCCTACATTTGTATATAATGCTTGAAAATCTCTTGGTGGCTCATTGTCTTTTTTTACTGCTACTGTTTTTACATCTGATTTATTTCCTGCTTTGTCTTCTATTACTAATAATATTGTTGTTCTTCCGTTTCTTCTTACTGTCATTTTTCTGTCTTGACCTGATACATATGTCATTTCTTCTATACTTGGTATTTTATTACTTTTTATATCTTCTTCAGTTGGTACAAAGTAATAATATCCTGCAACTCCTGAGTTTGCATCTTCTGCTTTTTCTGCTGATACTATTACATCACTTATGAACCAGTCGTTGTTTCCTTTTTCTCCTTCTGCTTCTATTTTATCGATTCTTGGTTTTACATTGTCATATTTTACATCTTGTGTTACATATTCTGATTCGTTTCCTGCTCCATCTTTTGTATATCCTGTTATGATTGTTCTTCCTGGATTTGTTATTGTTACTGTTGCTTCTTGTCCTGCTACACTTGTGTCATCTTGCTGTGTTACTCCTCTTAACATATAGTGTACTTCTGTTACTGTTTTATCCTCTGTGCTTATTGTTACTTCTACTGGTATTCCATCTCCTCCATACCAACCGTTTTGTATCTTTCCTTGTGATGTTATCCTTATTGTTGGTGCTCTTAATTTCATTGATACTCTTACTGTTGTATATGCTACTTTTCCTGAGTTTGCTGTTGCCTTTACTGTATATGTTCCTGATTTACTTACTTTAAATTCTGCTGTATCTCCTTGTTGCGTTCCTACTACTTCTCCTCCATATATTATCTCTATTTTCTCTATTCCTGTATCTTCGTCATATGCTTTTGCTTTTATACTTGTACTTTCTCTTTCATATTCTGCTTCTACTCTTGGGAATGACTCTCCATCACTCTTTCCTAATTCATGTATATGTTTTTCTCCTGTTTCTTCATCATATTCTACTTGAAAATTATCTCCATCTTCTGTTTCTACTAATATATCATTTGGATTTCCATCTTCATCTTTCCTTACTTCTGCCTTTTTTATCCAATCTTCTTTCTCAATCTCTTCTGCTAGTTTCTCTGTCGTTAACGTTTCTCCTACTATGTCATATTTCAAAATAGTATCCTCTACCAATGCTTCTAACCTTGACCTATTTTGCTCTGTCCCATATGTACCTGCTACCTCTGTACTTATATCTATTATTCCTAGCCTTCCTGTTATTGTTCCTATTGTAATTAACGCTAATATGATTAGTATGATAATCATTACCACTAACGATACCATTGTTATACCTTTTTCACTTGTTTTAAATTCTTTCTTTATCTTATCTATCATGGTCTTTTCCTCCCTTTAATTCTTTTGTTTCTTCTCTCCTTATGGTTAGAAACCTTAAATAGCTAAAAGACCAAACAAAAAATGCTATTTTTAGGTTCCTAACCATAAAGAGAGACTTTTTTATTTTTCTCTTACTTCATTCAGCAAGGATAAATATATTTATTTTTGAGTAACCGCGTAAGCGATTAACCGGAGCGTCAGCGAAGGGCGAATGGAGCAATCTACATTAGAACTTTTCTTTTGTAGATTGCGACACCAAGGTTATGATAAAAATAAATATATTTTATCCTTGTGTGGCTCTTGTTCAAAATTATGTTGATTTTTAAGCACACTCAAAAAGACACAGCCGAAACATATCTGCATCCACAAATATATCTCTCCTGTGTCTCACTTATATATTCAAAATTATTGTATGCTAAATAGCCACTAGCACTACCTGTGTGTGTGTGTGTGTCAGACTGTTGAACAATGTTGTCTCTTTGTCTTCTAGAAGTATCCCTCTCTCTCTCTCTCT
>CANQLH010000043.1 GCA_947624655.1 uncultured Clostridia bacterium
CATTCTATATGTTCTGCTTCAGCATATTTCTTAGCTGAATTAAACGGGTGAACCTCATGCTCTACATACTCATCAGTATATCCCTTTATCGGAGCCATCTCATGCACTGTTCTCAGAACTTCTCCTGCAATCACCCCATATCCTATAACAATAACATGTTCGAACTTGCATTCAGACATTAAATCAACTCCTTTAATTTGACCCGATCAATCTTTCCATTTGCATTAATAGGCATATTCTCCAAATATACTACTTTACCGGGAATCATATATTCCGGCACGATTTTTTCAATTTTTTCTTTTATATAGTCTCTGCTGACATCTACGTCTACAAAAAGCACTATCCTCTGTCTTTTTTCGTCATAGAGGCAACAGCAAAGCGTAATCTCTTCCAACGATGAAACTGCCGTTTCAATCTCTCCAAGTTCAATCCTGTGTCCCAAATGCTTTATCTGGAAATCTTTCCTCGACAAGTAAATAATTTCTCCATACTCGTTATACCTTACCAAATCTCCGGTTCTATATATCATTTCCGGCACAGCTTTATTCAAAGGATTTTGAACAAAAACTGCCTGCGTCTTTTCCGGATTATTATAGTATCCCATCGCAAGGGAAGTACCTCTCACACATAACTCCCCCACCTCATCTCCAACGACAGGCTTATCCTCATCATTCAACACAAGAATATCTGTATTGCTCATAGGAATACCTATCGGCAATGGTTCCTCATCCGAAAATTCTCTATCCACAATATAATATGTGCATGCATCCGTAATCTCTGTGGGACCATACAGATTAGCGTATATAACATCCGGTAAATACCTTCGCCATATATTTAATTGCTTATTAGGCATAACTTCGCCGCAAAACAAAACACGCTTCAAAATACCGGTCAGATCAACATTCCTAAACGCTTTTAGCTTTGAAACAACAATAAGAGCCGACGGTACCCAAAAAATAGTGTCGATATGGTGATCCCTAATATATTCCAACAGAAGGACCGGCTGAGAAAATAACTTCTTAGGTATAATGTAAAGCGTTGCACCAGTCTTTAGGCACGAATATATATCTAAAATAGAATTATCAAAGTAAAAGGGCGCTTGATTTCCAAATATGTCTTCTTCACTTATATCAAAAGTTTTTGTCACCCAATCAATATAATCGATAACGGATCGATGACATATAGATACTCCCTTAGGTACACCTGTCGAACCCGACGTGAACAGAACATATAGCAAATCTGCGTCAATAATTTTTTCACTATATGGCAACACCACCTCTTCATCCGTGGTGCTTTCCTGTACATCATCATATATTATATAAGTACCGGTAAAATTGAACTTCTGAAAAGTACTCTTTAATTCAACCGTTGTAATAACTATTTCAGGATTAAGCACATCCAGAATTTTATCAACCCTAGATTGCGGCATATCTGTATCAATTGGTGAGTAAAAACATCCACTATATGCAATTCCCATAAAGGAAACAAGAACTTCTTTACTCTTTTCAAGATACACAACTACCGGCTTTTTCATTCTCCCATGATTAAGTTCAAGAATTTTTCTGGCTATAGCTAAGCTTTTATTCCTATATTCAGAATAAGTAATTGCCCCGTTTATATCAACGATTGCTTCCTTGTCCGGGTATTCTTTAGCCGTTGCATTCAACCATTGAAGTACTGAATTATTCATGATGTTATATCTCCCGCTTTAAAACTGCATATACAAAAACTGGCTTGTGTCATATTGCATCCCATACAATCCAAGAATCAATATTACAAATATAATCACATAATAGACCCCCCATCTGACCCCAAGAGGGGCTCTGTCAAGTATAATCTGTGGTGAATTCCCCAATTCCTTCATAACAGAAACAAAAAATATAGCTATAACGCCAATCAATACAATAATTGCATCCTGAGCAGAAAAGCCTGTTAAAATAATATTTGCAGCAGAACCCCCTTGGAAGTTAAAAAGGATCTCTTTCCATAATATTTTTATTTTCCAAGATTCTACACATATTATTGTATCCGCAATCAAGACGAGAATTATTGTCTTTCCCATATTTAATATATTAAATATATGCGCATGTAATTTCCCATAAATAACTTTTCTATGAGGAACAAACGTATTATATATCTGTGAGAGACACATAAGCAATGCATAATATATTCCCCACACAAAATAATTCTTACTCAATCCATGCCACAAACCGGTTAGAAGCCACACAACACATGTCCCCAAAAGTACCGGAAACAGTTTTCCCAAAGTCTTGCTTTTCTTGCGAATGTTCTTTGCTGCTTTTTTAATTGGAGGAAATGCTACAAAAGGAAACATAACATAATCTCTAAACCACCCCCCCAGAGTGATATGCCATCTTCTCCAGAATTCCGGAATACTCTTTGAAAAATACGGCTGTTTGAAATTTTCAGGCAATTCAATTCCAAACGTAAGACTAACTCCTAACATCATATCCATAAATCCCGAAAAATCTGCATATAACTGAATAGCATAAGCGATAACAGCTATTATTATAAATCTTCCACCACGCCCGGCAGGATTGTCCAATATCCCGACCACAAGCATTGAAAGTCTTTCTGCTATTACTAATTTCTTCAGTACTCCCCACAAAAACCTTTGAACACCATGCGCCAGTCTTTCATAATTAAAAGTCTGAGTCTGCTCAAATACCTTATAAAATTCTTTTATTCTGTTAAATGGTCCTTCAAAAACAGTTGGCCAATATATTAAATATAATAAATATCTGAATATACCCTTTTCAGCAGGTTCGTCTCTGTACACATCTATCAGATAGCCAATAGCTTTTAAAGTAAAATAAGAGTTCCCCAGAAGCGCAAAATAATTAGTTTCCCTTCCTAAGACAAGCAGGCCAAGGCTTATCAATAACCCAAGAGCAAAAGCCCCTTTACCTATAATATTTTTATAATACGCAATAATTCTTCCACAAATATATGTTGCAAGCCAAACTCCAATTAATACCGCCGGAAACTTTTTGACTGATATGCCATAAAAAAAAATACTTGTTACTGTCAATATTTGCCATTGGAATTTATTTCCAACAAAATAATACATTATAAGTGCAATTATCCATATCACAAAAAACTCATACGAAAAGATATCCATTTCAAAGCTCCACACTATTTAGACCATTCACAAGGGAGACCATCTATTCTCACCCATAAAGTATCTCTTACCTTATAATCCCTAATGTGATACCCATCATAAAAATCAGCCAATTTAAGATTACTGTTTGTCGGATCATATGACCCATATACTTGTATACCATTTTCAGCGCCATATTGCAATGCCCATTTTTCAACTTCCAGAATTGCTGCGTAATCATCCTCTGCACAAATATAATCATACATCGGTTCCGCATAGGGCGGCAAATAGAAAGAAACTTTGACACCTTTATCCTTTAAAAAATCAAGTAATTTACAGAACTCTTCACAAAGAGATTGATCTATTCCTTTAAAATTAGAACAGCCATATATACTTTTCGATTCACAATCAGAATTGATTTCTCTAAGTATCGTTTCTATATCATTTTTTTGTTGAAACATACGGCTATAGGAAAAGGAACCATCAATATGCCAAGTTTCTAATTGTTCATTATCTGCGAACATGTTTTTCTCAACATATGTTCTTCTATGGTGTATTAACTGCTCCCAATTATATTTAAAATATGCCGGAGATATAATGTCTTTGACTTGCACACCCAAAAGTTCAGAATCATCATAATGAATATTTTCGCCCATCATAACTCTCCTCATATACTCTGTACTATTTCCCCATTCTTTCCCATCGCCTCCTCCGGAATAACGGTTAAATATGCATGGGCTAAGCTCTATAAGCATATAATCAGGAAGTTTATCATTATAATACAAAATATATATTTCCGCCAAATAGTCATATACCCAACTCCCGCCTGATACGCCCATATTAAAGAAACTGTCCAAAGCCAAATTCTCTTTCGAAAATAACATAGATCTACTTGAACCTAAAATCATGTATTCTGCTGCAGCCATATGATTCATAATACTCCACTTGGCTTTTCTTTCGCTAAGGGAAATATCATTCCCAACGCAATAATTTGATTCCATTGCAATCTCGGCAATTTTATTATACGTCAGCCTAAATGAAGCATATGCATCTACATAATAATCAACCGCTAAAATGGGTATTATGATCAACATAAGATATACTACTATTCTTTTAAAAGCTTTTCTTATACCTATATCCATTTTATACTCACAAATTTCCTATCTTCTAACGTTCTATATATCATTAGACTGCAAGCGCTAAAGTGCTTACACCGTTACACTTGGCCTTTCCAGTTTTGGTCCTGACATTTCTTGAGCTTCTCACACGTTTTTTACAGCATCTTCAAGCATGCACCACCTCCCGTAGGATTGCAGCCAGCAGAGCGTCAAATACGGTATTAAAGAGCAGTTCAAGTTTCAAGCCCCCGGCGACGGGATTATTGACGGATTATCCGGCGGGGTCCTTAAAACAGGCAGCATCAAATAACCGATCTATTGCAGCGGGATCTTCTTCAATTTGTTTGACTGTATTGCAAAATACCTTTGTATATTTCTCAGCACCCGAACCATTCAAATGATGTTCGTCATAATAATCTTCCATAGTCAATCCAATTTCTCCTTTATACAGATTAAAATTCAAATAAATCAACTGATTTTCCCTGCATATCTTATACATGAAATCAACGTAATTACTATATCCGTTTACGTTTTCCACCATGTCTCTCAACATTGGTTGATCTACCAATACTAATTCAATTTCATTTTCTTGGCAATAATCAATAATCTTTTTTAAATATTTGTAAGAGAACTCGCTCATTGGTAACTCTGAATTCAAATTAATATCTTCATAACTTTCAAAATCAACTTTTTCTGGGCTTAATGTCTCTTTACAATATACAAATCCGTCGCCTCTATACTCTCCAAAATTTGCTGCGTCCCAATTTGCCAAAGATCTTTTCACTGATAACGCTCCTTCACATAATGTTTTTAAACCACCGGATTCATAGAGATATATAATTTTATCAATTGACCATTTTGCATAGTCAGAGATATAGAAAACGGATTCCTCATTTTGGGATGATTTTATTCTACTAATCAAAAAAGTCGTGTCTAAATAAATTGTTTTAACTTGATTTCGCTTACATATCTCTTTCATTAAAAAATATGATTGATCCAACAATTGGCCTGAACTACCTGCATTAAATGTGTTCCTTCCAAATATATCATCTGCCATTTCTGCATCATATGACTGATAGACATGTGACGAACCTAAAAAGACTATATCGATATTCTCTTGCGCGTGATACATGTCCCACATCATCATACCAGAATAATGTTTTTTGTCACTTTTAAAAAGCATATTCAACATAGCCAAAATAAGCACACATACCAATGCTATCACAATGATTCTATTAAAATATTTTTTCACACTACTCTCCTCCTCAGAACTGAAAATAGATAAACGCACTCCCCGCGCTGTTCGGTATTGCCAATATCAAATAAACAATGAAACCAACATAGCCTGTCCACTGCACAACCTTCGAGAGTCCTGCCGTCTTCTCGATTGCATCATATTTTTCGTTGAACCAATCAAAGACAAATAAAATCAACAATGATAATCCCATAAACACTGTGGCTGTTTTCCCTACATCAAATTCCATTGTATGATTTTGTATAATGTCATTAATATAACCGCCAAAACCGAATATATCTCTTATAATAGTCTTTATGACTAATACTGCATCACTCATATTATTGGCTCTAAAAAAAATCAAAGAAAAGCAAGATAAACAGCAGGTCACTGCAATGGACATAAATGTTTGTATGCGGGCGTTTTTCAAATTAATAATATGCTCCCTTTTCAGTTTTTTCCTTAAAAAATCTCCAATGTTTAGATACACGCTTTGAAGGCCCCCCCATATCACAAACGTCCAATCTGCCCCATGCCACAAACCGCTTAATAAAAACGTCACCATATTATTTAAGTATTTTCTAAGCAAACCTTTTTTACTTCCTCCCAACGGTATATAAACATAAGATGTAAACCATTTCGACAGGGAAACATGGTTTCGACTCCAATAATCTTTAATGGATCTGGAGAAAAAATAGGGGGATTTAAAGTTTACCATCAGATTTACACCCATGACATGTGCACAACCGCGCGCAATATCCGAATATCCGCCAAAATCACAGTACACTTGCATTGCGAACAGGAATGTAGCGATTATCATAGACCATCCGTTATAGTTATTACCTAGATTATTATAAACTTTATCTACAAAAAGGGCCGCCGTATCTGCTACTACTAGTTTTTTAAAAAATCCCCATGCCATCAGTTTCGTCCCATATACCGCATTATCATAGGAAAATTGATGTGTTGCTTTCAACTGTGGTATCAAGTCCTGCGGTCGTTCAATAGGCCCTGCCACCAACTGCGGAAAATATGTAACAAATAATGCAAAATAACCAAAATGTCTCTCCGCTTTAATATTGCCTCGATATACTTCTATCGTGTAACTCATCGTTTGAAACGTGTAAAAAGAAATTCCTACTGGTAAAATAATATTTAGTGCCGGGACAGAAAAAGGTATGGAAAACGTCCGAAGTACAGCATTAATGTTGTCACCAAAGAAATTAAAATATTTAAAGAAAAACAAAATAGAAAGGTTACTGCAAATACTAAGAAGCAACCACATTCTCTTTATTTTCTTTGAATCGGTCCGCTCTATTGACAAACCGGAAAAATAATCAATACATGTGGAAATCAGAATCAAGATTATAAATTCCGGTTTCCAACACATATAAAAATAATAACTGGATATCAGCAGCAAAACCCATTGGTATTTGGAAGGTAACTTATAATATAAAACAAAAACTAAAAAGAAAAAAAATATAAAATGAAACGAGCAAAAGGACATCTATTTTATTCCTCCTATTGTAACAATATATACCTAGAGACCACCCACCATATACCATATCAATACTTTTTACTAGTACAAAAATTATTTCTAATTTAAAACCATTTTTACGGCCGTCCATTATTGCATTCTTATCTCGGCATTCCGCAATACTGAAACCTATTCACATCATTTTGCTTTTCATCTAGCCTCTCCTTTATAGCTTAAATATTTTATGAAAAACCCATGTAAGCGCCGTCATATATTTCTTAGAGACATAATCATAACCTTTTTCATAATATTCTTTATAGAAATTCTCTCTTTGATTATTAGCTCTCGCCGATTTAATTATGCTCTTATTCCCCGCTATTGCAATTTCAAAATCTACTTTTTTAAATACACAATTATATTTAACTTGATTCCAAAGTGACATAGCTTGTTCATTATGTATAATAATGAGCGACGTCCCCTTATGATCGTTTAGTTCTGGACAACTTTTATTCAATTGCCAGAAATCCGCTACAGTAACATCTGCATACAATTTAGGCAATGACTTAAATTTGCAAGAATAACAGGAAGGTCGCAAAAATAAATCTTCTAAAAATCCATTCATGTATTTATCTATAAATGCCGGAAAACGCCGTACATATGTCCCATCAGCAAAATATGAACTTGTTCCTAATTGAATTCCCGATTGATTCCAGCCTTTATCCTTATTTCGGAACTTATGCATTACAATTTTACTTTTATATTTAGCCTCCTCCGCTCTCAAAAATGATGAAAAAATCATTGGAGAGGGAACACCATGACATATAAAATCCATAACAAATAAATTGTTATCTTTCCTGCCTATGTAATTAATTAAACCAGCCGCCTGACACGGTGTACCAACAAATAAAACCTTTCTCCCTTTTCCTAGTGCCTTCCTTATATTTTCATAAACATACCCTATTTTACTTTGAACATATTTAGATCCCCTAAGTTTAGCAAGTCCATCTATTGTCTCAACGCCTACATGTATTGCCTCCAAATCTTCATTCAATGTACAGCCATAAACAATCCCTCCTTGGGCCAATATTGCTTCCGCAAAAAGAGTAAACGCACCGCCACTCGAACTATCATAACGAATACTTTCATTTTTGTGGTGACCTGCAAAAGCTACGGGATAAATCTCCTTTTTCAAACGAGTATTCTTTGCGCCTATAAACGAATCCTGTTCTTGCTTATTATTTATAATAGGACATACCTGCACACATTTACCGCACTGAATACATTTAGATATATTTGTTATAGGATACAAAAAACCTTCCATATCTGTTTCCAATGAAATGCAGCACCTAGGGCAACTCTGCATACATGCGCCACACCCGCAACAATTTTCTTTTTTATATTGTATCATATATGCACTCTCTTAAATAACTAATTGCTTTCTTGCGTTCAGAAATAATTTTGTCTCTTACAGCTTTATGATCATAATGTAAATGTATAGGAGCACCTGTCAGTAAATTATCAATATTTCCTATTTCAAGCAAATTTAACAAATTAAGAATTCTTGACGTAAATCTTCTGCAGTTAATCAAGTAGCAATCCTTGTTAAAAATAATGGAATATATCAGTCCATGATACGAATTTGTACAAATATGCGCAGCATTTTTAAACAATCCAAGAAATTCTATAGGCCCCACATCCACCAATATTTCATCTATAAACCCAGGATTATAACCATATCGACTTATTTCTATAACTTTCATACCGTAAGATTCTTTTAAATGTTTCACATATTCATATATTTGAGCATCTTTTTGCATAATATATAAAAGTATATATTTCCCCCCCTCCGGATTTGTTAAAGACGCTATTTCCGACCATTTTTCTTCCGAAAGCAAAAATGTAGGATCAATCAACTGTATTGCTTCTTTCCCAGTAAGTTCTTTGATTAATTTGCATCCTTCACTTTCACGCACCGAAAGATATTCAAAAGTCTCTAAATTTTTTTTAATCTTTCGTGTGAAAATACCTGTTTTGTCAATTCCAAAGCTCGGAGAATATGCAATTTTTCGTTCGGCATTATCAACAAATTGAAGAAAATACGCGCTATCAACCCCGCCGGTAAGATAAGGATTCCAAATTTGATCACTTCCACAAATGTATTTGTCACAACCAAGCAAAGAAGCCTTTAACTGTTTACTTCTTATATATTTCTTTGTAAGAACAAAGTGCTTTTTAATAAATATTTCAAATCGTTCGCGACGCTTCAGTCGAAGACCAATAGACTTCAGTCCTGCGATAACTTCTTTTATATTTTTTGTAATTGGAAGGACGCGAATTGCATCCGTTAATCTTATAAACCAATTCCTATAATCCAAGACAACACTATCACATTGACAATTTTCCCGTATCACACGCTGCAGTGCATACGCTTGAAGTACTCCGCCAAAATTATTAACAAAATGAAATGTTATAATTCCTATTTTCATTTTTATATCTATTCCTTTCTTCTCATTCAGGCACAAACGTTATGAAAATGGTTCCCTCAAGCTTCTTTTCTTTTATAACTGTTCTTGTAAGAGCCTTGGTACATTACATAAGTGCTTGGATAGGAAACTGACAAAGAGATATCCGACAGATTGCCAACCTGTTTAAACATGACTTTATTCCCTAAAGCTTTACGCCCCCTGCCAGTATCCGCAAAATCTGTAACCTTATGCACTATTGTTTTAAACTGGTCTGCTTCAAATTAAGCAAAAAACGTTTGCAAAACTATCTCTATTCTCCAATATCCAGTTCAAAAATGTCGTTTCGGATACCTATCTGCACAAACAATACAAGATAAAATTTTGGATAACCCTGCGAATACTTCTTTTGACTTTGGATCTCTTGTTTACAGAAGTTTGAAGAACTCATTCTTGTGCTCGCGACTCCCTATCAGCAGGAACTTACCCTGCTTCAAGCCGCTCCTGACATCATATCAGCAGCCTCTTCACCGATATCAGAATCATTTCCAAAATCTGTACCAATATAGAACTTTTCTTTCGACAAAACACATATACTCATGGTCAATCCCTACACCAATCAACAAAGAAAGTTCAGCAACGAAAAAATCTGTCTGGCTCTCCAAGGCTGGATGCTATATTAAGTCCCCATATCGTATGTACGCTATTATGCGTACCTGTTTTCCTTTCCCCATCCATGAGACAATAACTCCAAAAACTTTGCTTC
>CANQLH010000044.1 GCA_947624655.1 uncultured Clostridia bacterium
ATTCATAAGCTCTCAAATTCCTTGCTATTAAGGAGATTGAGAGCTTTTGTCTTAAAAAAAGTGTTTAAGTTGAGATTATAGTATCTTTTTTTCTAAAAGTCAATACTTCCCTTTTAATTTGTTATTTTTCTTGTTATATTATATTCAAATTTTACAAATTAATTCCTTATTTTTCACTTTTAAATTTACTTATTATTTTTCCTGCTGTATATACTATTTCCGTAGATTTCTTATTTGCTATTTCTTTTCCTATTTTAATTTTTTTAGATGGTAAAAGTCTAAGTAAATTTTACGGTTTAGGTCTGGTCGAATTTCTCTACTTCCTGCTTATCATTACTAATAAGCTGTTTCCATTTAAAGGAAGTAACTTTTTTAAAGTTACCAGATTGCCACTTAAATCCGTACCTTAATCCCTAGACTTTCTTACTTTTTATAAAGCAAACATTCTAGAAGTTTTCCTTAATTATTGGTAACTAGAATAATGCACCATCTTTAAATATTATACCATATAATAAAATTTATTTCTACTTTTTATTCCACTACTTCATTATTGTAGCTTGTATTCGTTATGTCTTCTGTGTTTTCATCTATTACATTTTTCGAAAAATATCCTGCTATAAATCCTATTAAAAATACAATTATTATTAATACTATTGTTTTTATCTTTTCTTGGCTAATGTACATTTCTTTATCATATATTTTTACGCGTTCTGAATTTTGTTGTTTTTTGTTTTCTTCCATTTATCATCTCTCCTTTGCTCTATTTTTTCACGTTGTTTTTATTATACTATCTTTAATAATTAAAATCAATAATTATTGACAACTATATTTTTATTATATTGACAACTATATTTTTATTATTTTATAATTATCTTATAAAATTGTAGTTTTGGAGCAAGAGTCGAAAAATAATTATATATTTTTATATAATTACTTTCCAATCTGATTGCCCTCTTGAAAGGATTTAACGTTAGTTATGAATATTATAATTGGAAAAAATAGCGGATTTTGTGCAGGTGTAAAACATACTATTGATAAAGCAAATGAGGAATTAGAAAATACAAATGAACCTTTAGATTGCTTAGGAGAAATTATCCATAATAGACAAGTTGTAAATTTGTTAGAAAATAAAGGATTAAGAACTATTAATTCCATAGAGGACTCTAAAAATAAAGTATTAATTCGTGCTCACGGGATAAGCAAGGATGTTTATGATTACGCAAATAAAAATCATATTAGTCTTATTGACTTAACTTGTCCTCATGTTTTAAAGATTCATAAACAAGTACAAGAGTATTCTAATAATAATTATTTTATTTTTCTATTTGGAATAAAAAATCATCCTGAAACTATTGGAACTTACAGTTTTTGTGGAACTAATTCTTATATAATAGAAAGTAATGATGATGTTGCTCCTGCATTAGAGCAATTATATTCAAGTAATTTAAAAAATGTTTTAATTATATCTCAAACTACATTTAGCCTTAATTTATTTAGTGAATTAAGTAAGCTTATTGTTGATTTGCTTCCTTCTTCTTATAATATTCATATTGAAAAAAGTATTTGTAATGCCACAAGTTTAAGACAAATAGAAACTGAAGAAATTGCTTCTAAAGTTCAATTAATGATTATTATTGGTGGAAAAAATAGTTCTAATACTAAGAAATTATGTGATGTTGCATCTATTCATTGTAAAAATGTTGTACATATTGAAACTAAAAATGATTTGAATGTTGAAGCACTTAAAAATATTAATACTGTTGGTATTATGGCAGGTGCTTCTACTCCACGGTTATATTATCGATGAAGTTGTTTCTTTGCTAAATAATATTTAGATACATATTAAGTCTTTTATTGCTTCATATTTTGCCTCTCCTACACCTGAGACATTTTTTAAGTCTTCTATTGTTTTAAATTTGCCATTGGTTATTCTATAAGTTACTATTTTTAGTGCAGTTGATACGCCTATTCCTGGAAGTGTTTCTAAAATTTCTGATGTAGCTGTATTAATATTTACTTTTCCATTAGCATTTGATGTTGTATCTCCTTCTACTACTACTCCTTCTCCTGCATCATTTGATATAACTTCTGTATTTTCGTATTTTTTATCTTTACTTGGTATGTTTATTTTTTGACCGTCTGTTACTTTATATGCTAGATTTACTTTACTTAAATCTGCATCTTCTGTTGTTCCTCCCGCTTCTTCTATTACATCATTTATTCTTGCTGTTTCTTTTACTTCTACAACTCCTTGCGATTTCACAGCTCCCGAAATATGTACTAATATTGTTTCTTCTTCTAATGTCTTTTTCTCTTCATCTGTATCTTCCTCTTCTTCTTGAATTTCTGTTTCACTGTCTATACTAGCACTTTTTCCTTCATATACTTCTTTTGTACTGTTAATATAATAATAGCCTATAACGCACACTACAACTGCAATTACTATTATTGTAACCATTTTCTGTTTTTGATTTAATGCTTCCATATTTCCTCCTTTTTTATTTATTTTTTTTACAAATTCTTGCTATTCTTTTACAATCTATGGTATATTAATATATTATGAGAAAGTTTTTTATAGTTTTTTTAATTTTTTTAATTCCTTTATTGGGACATGAATGTTTTGCAAGTCAGATTTTGGAAAACACAACTGTGGTTAATTATTCAGAGCTTGGGAGCCAAGATATTAATGATTTAACTGTTTATTCTGATTGTATTTTAATGGTTGAAAGAAATACTGGTGATGTTTTGTATCAAAAAAGAGCTCATGATAAAATGTACCCAGCTAGCACTACTAAGATGTTAACTGCTATATTAGTTTTAGAAAATTGTGATTTAAATGAAATTGCGACAGTTAATTCAAGTGCTATTAAGGCTGTTCCAGCGACATATTCTGTTGCAAATCTTATTCCTCGGGGAAAAGTTTAGTGTAAGAGATTTAATGTATGCTATGCTTCTTCCTTCTGCTAATGATGCTGCAAATGTTCTTGCTGAGCATGTTTCTGGTTCAATTTCTGAGTTTGCCGTTTTGATGAATGAAAAGGCTGAAGAAATTGGTTGTACTAATTCTCATTTTACTAATCCTAGTGGTGTACATGATGAAAATTTATATTCTACAGCTTATGATTTGTCTTTAATTGCAAGATACGCAATGAATTTTGAAACTTTTAGAGAGATAATTGCAACTACTACTTACACTCTTCCTGCCACAGAAAAACATCCTAAAGCTGATAGAACTTTTGGAATTTCTAATGCTTTAGTAAGACCTGATTCTTCTAATTATTACTATGAATACGCCACTGGCATTAAAACTGGATTTACTAATCCTGCTAAAGATTGTTTAGTTGCTAGTGCTAAAAAAGATGATGTTGAGTTTATAATTGTTGTGCTTGGTTCAGATCAACTTGAAAACGGTCTTAGAAAAAAATTCATAGATTGTAAAACTTTATTTGAATTTGCTTTTGATAATTATACCTCACATTATTTAAAATTGCAACAGGAAAATAAAAAAGAGGTTAAAGTAACTTACTATGATTATCCAATAGAAGCGACTTCTTCCTCTTCTCTATTTAATTTTAAAGTATTAGTTTTAGTAATAGATTATTTTCGTACATGGTTTTGCAAATGTGCGAATTATCTATCCCTTGAGTTAGTGCATTTTCTTGTATCATTGGTCTTGCCATACTAATTATACCTAATGCCACATATATGATTACAAATCCTTCTAATATACCATATATTGTTCCACCGAGCTTTGTTGAATTGTTTTATTATTGGTATTTTTTCTATTATTTTGCCTAACACTTTTATAAATATTGTTACTATTCTTGCAATAGCAAATAGACAAATCCATGTACCTATTCTTATTACTGCTATTGCAACTTCTTCTGATACAAATTCTGATGTGTTTTCTTTGATTTCTCCTGAGTATTTTTCTACGTATTTTTCCATTGATTGAGTAAAGCTAGCGTTTTTTTCTGTTTCAGTTCCTTCATCTTCCATTTGTTCTTCATTGTACATTTTGCTTTGAATTGTTTCTTTTAAGTTGTCTTTTATATTTGTATTATTAATTATGTAATTTGATATTGGACTATATAATATTAATGCTACTACTAAAGAAATTATAAATCCAATAACTCTAACTCCAACTCCAATAAGTCCTCTTTTATATCCAAGAAATACGCATAGTGCCATTATAGCAATTATTACAATATCTGCCATTCCTTCCCCTTGTATAATATTTATTATACTTACCTTTCTCCATTAATTATTTTATTTTTTTATAAAAATTTTGGTTTAATGGTACCATTATTTTTAAAATGTGATTACTTTTATTCTGTTTCTGTATATTATACCTGCAACAGAATTTCCTAATACTATATCTGTTATCTCTTGTGCTGATATATATCTTTTTTCTAGCCATCCGTTTAAGTTTACTAAATAAACTTCTGTGCCTAAATTTATTGCCGTAATTTGATTGTTACATTCTAATTTTTTTATAGCTCCTTCTATTTTATAGGTATTTTCTGCTTTTGTTTGTATATTAGTTAATACTATATTTGCTTCTCCTTTAAGCAAGCTTTTGTGTTCTTCTTCTGCTCTTACAGTATAACCCTTTAAGTTTATATCTGCCATTTGTGTATTTGCCCCAAATTGCATAATTTCTTCATCTTTTCCGTCATCTATTATATGTATTGAGTCTTCACACGAATATACTAACTGCCCTTTTTCTTGATATTTTATATTTGTTATTATTTTATTTGCTTCTATATTTTGCTTATATACTACTGAATTTATTGTATCTCCTGTACTTGCTTTTTCTATTTCTATTATTTTTATGCCTGATTTTGCTATTGCTCCACTCATATCTACTTCTGCTATTGCTAAATATTTACCATCTAAAGATAAATCAGTTGCAACTGCTATTGTTGTTGCTAAATATGTTTTAAATTGTTCTTTTCCATTTTTATCATATGTAATTATTACACTTTTATAGCTCGTTCCCTCTGTTACTATTGATGCATTTCCGCTTCTACCTAAGCTTATTTTACTAATGTTTCCTTCGACTTTTGTCTCCCATTCTATCTTTCCATCTGATATTAAATATGCTCTTTGACCTCCTGTTTCTGCTATTAAAAGATTTGAGCCATTGGTTGCAAATATTGGGTTGCTTATTGCTATTTCTAATTCATGTACTTTTGTTCCAAAATTATTATATTCTTCTAATTTTCCATCACTCAATATTACTATATATTTATCATATGCATATATGTATTTATTTTTGTCCACATCTATTTCTATTGTTGCTACATCTTCTTCTGTGATTTCTTTTTTTAATATATATACATTTATCCATTCTCTTACTTCTTCATTTACTGTATAGGCAACTCCTATGCCGATTATTGCAATTATAATTAGTATTATTAGACCAATTAATAATTTTTTTCTTAATGAATTTTTTCTTTTAAATTTTAGAACTTTCATAGATAGTCCTTTCTTATGTTTTTTATGCTATACCATTTTATAATATTTTGCAAATTATTACAAGCTTATTTGCATTTTAATATTAAAATTAATTGGATTATTCCTAATATCCCAAAAATTGGATATAGACTGTTTACCAGATTTGAAAAGCCTATTAGTGGTACAAATATTGATATAAGGCTTATTATTTTGTTATTTTTTTGATATTGTATTTTATTTTTTGATATGTTGTTTAAGAAGCTATATGCTGATGACATTGCTGTTGTTATGATTGCAAAAAGTATTATTACTCCATATAAATATTGGTATGTTTTTCCATATATTCCGACTTGCATATACTGCTGGAAGCTCTATTTTTGAGATGTCTGCCTTTATATTTAGTAATAATAAAATTATTATCATTGAAAGGCCTAATATTATTATAGAACTTAATATTGTTAAGCTTATTATGTCTTTATTATTTTTTATATATTTTTTCATTGGTATTAACATTGTAACTAATGTAATTGAGTTATAACTTGCATAAAGAATTGCTTTTGGAAGCCACATGCAAGTATTTTCTATACTTTGCATTTGAATATTTGTTATTCCTAAACTCTTTATTCCTAAGATTCCTAGAATAAGCATTATTATTGGTATTAATATTGAGTTTAATAGAACAATTCCTTTTATGTCTTTGCTTAGTATAAAATAAGTTATTAAGGAAATTATTAGTCCAGTATATATTTGATTTATTCCAAATTCTTGCTTGAAATATGCTGTAAATCCTGCACACATTATAAGGAAAGATATTAGTAAAAATATATTTATTATTGCTTTTAATACGTCCTTAAGTTTAGAGTTTTCTTTATGTGTTATTATTTTTAGAAATTCATCAAATGAATTTATTTCATATTTTTTTATAAGTTTAAGTGATTTGTAAATTATATATCCTATTAATGATATTGAAATTATTATTCCTATTATTCCATTTTTTCCATATATGTAAAAAAATGTATATATTTCCTTTCCTGAGGCAAATCCGTGCTCCAATTATTATTCCTATTATTACAAAAACTGAGCTTAATATTTGCATGAAAAAAACCTCCATAATATAATTATGAAGGTTCTTCTATCTATATTTATCTAATAGGAAATTTCTCCAAAAATCCTATTAGGTAAATTTTGCTAAGCGCTTTGTTCTATTTCTTTCTTCTTCTATGTATCCAAACTACTATTCCTGCTAAGATAATTACTAAAGGTACTCCAAATATAATTGTTCTTACAATTATGTCCTGCATTTTTGTTGCTGTATAATATGTATTGTCTATATTTTTTCTTATTGTTATTTTGTCTTCATTTCCCGTAATATATGATACAGAATTTATCATTAAGTCAGAATTATTATAAAGATTGATTGCTAATGTTCCTCCACTCGAGCCTGTATTTATAGGATAATCTGATGCAAATAAATTGTTAGCATATACTACAAGCTTTGATGTTTTGTCTTCTTCCAATGTTTTTTCAAGTATTGCCCCTGCAACTTGTGTTCCAACTTCTTCATCTTCTGTTGGTTCCATTGTAGCTATTGATAAGTCTTTTCTATAAAATGCCTGATCAGATGTTGAAAGTATTTCTGTCTTTGTAACTCCTAACTCTGTAAGTTTATCATCATCGGCAAAGCTTAAGCTTCCCGAATTTAAAATTATTACTGCCCCATCTTGTGCGATGTCTTCTGTAATTTCTGAGTATTCTATTGTTGGTATAATTAAATTTGGACTTTGCAATATTATTCTACTTGGATCTTGTTCAAGTACTATACCGTCTTGATTGATTCTAGCGCCATATAGATCTAGTATTGATTGTAAATTTGGCATTTCTTTTTCTGATGAAAATGAATCATTCATCCATAAAATATTTCCACCATTATTTATATAATCTTTTATTTTGTCTCTTTCAACTTCTGTTATATCTGTTTGTGGAGATGCAATTATTAATCCTTGTGCATTTTCTGGTATTTTTTCTTCAACCAATAAATCTAAATTCTTTATTTCGTAATTTTCTAATTCTAAATATGTTTTTAATGTCATAAGCTGTGTATCCGTTGTATATTCTCCATGACCTGTTAATATATATACTGGTATTGTTTCTCCATTTGATGAAACTGATATTATTCCATTTGTAAATCTTTGTTCTGTTATGTCCACTGTATCTCCTAAACTATTATAACTTGAAAAGTCATATCTACTGTATAACTTGTGTTTGTCTCCACACATAATTAAAACATAATTATATTCTGGTTCTATTCCATATAAGTTTGCTAAGTCTTGTCTTTCTGAACTTGCTACAACTTCTACTGTTATATTTGGATTTACTTTTGTATATTGTTTTGCTAAATCAACTACGCTACTGCTTTCTGGATAGTCAAATAAGTACATTGTTATTTTGTCTTCTTCCGGTAATTTTGCGATTTCATTTTTTGAAGTTTCTGTAAGTGTGTATAATTTTTCTTTGGTTAAATCTATATCCGTTGGATTAAGTGCTTCTACTCCAATGTTTATTGCTATAAATACTCCTATTATTATTGCTATAAGAAGTATTGTTAGACTGGTTTCTCTTAACCATTTAAGTTTTAAAATTTCTATTATCTTTTTTAATTTTCCCACTATTTTCTCACCTCTTCTATTTTAAATTTTTTCTTCTTTGCATAACTATTATTGTGAATAGTATATACATCGCAGATTGTGATAATAATGTTATAGTTTCTTTTATTGGTATAAGTCCACCAGGGAATTTTTGAAATTCTATTATTGGTGATAATATTTCCAAACTACTTGATAAATCTGGTATAAACCAACTTACTAATAATAATACAATTGTTGCAATACCTGCTATTATTTGATTTTCTGTAAGGCTTGATATAAACATTCCAAATGATATGTAAGACATTGTTACAAGTAAAAATCCTATTAATGTTGCTATTGTTTCTGGCAAGTTTACAATTCCTCCTGCAAAGAAACATAGTATTGCATAATATATTAATGAAAATATTTCTGTTATTATAATTACGGCTACTGCTGCTAAGAATTTTCCAAGTACAATACTTGTTATACTTCTTGATGATGTAAGCAGTAATGTTTCTGTTCCGTTTTTTCTTTCTCCTGCAAACATTCCCATTGTAAGAATTGCTATTGTGAATGTTAGTAACTCAGTTGTATAATAAAATAAGTATGAGTATTCTAAGCTTCCTGATAAATATACCTCAAGGTAAAAGAAAAAGCTTGACATTAATAGGAATGAACCTATAAATACATACCCTATTGGAGATAAAAAGTATGTTCTAAATTCTTTTTTTATTATTGCCCACATTATTTATCCCCTCCTTCTTTTTTATTTTTTTCTGCTTTGCTTTCCTTTTTTGCTTGTTTTTCTTTTTTCTTTTCTTCTTTTATTCTTTCTTTTTCTTCTTGTTTTTCTTGCTTTATTTCTTTTTTAGTTTTTTCTTTTTCTATTTTTTGACTGTCTATTAATCCAATAAATGCATCTTCTAATGTTGCTTCTGCCTTTTTTAATTCAAATATTGTTATTTCATTTTTTGCAAAGTTAGAGAAAATGTCTTTTCTTATATCTTTATTTTCTACTGATGAAATACTATATCTCTTCGTTCCATCTGGAAGTTCTTTTATTAATTTTATGTCTTTTATTTCTGGAATTTCTTTTACTACATCATTTATTTTGTTTTCTTGGTCTTCAACAGTAACAATCAACATATTTTCTTGTGCTGTTTTGTCTTCAAGATTTTCAGGTGTGTCTATTGCTACTAATTTTCCTTTATTTATTATTATTACTTTTTCACATATTTGACTTACTTCTGATAAAATATGTGAGCTTAATATTACTGTATGATCTTTTCCTAATGATTTTATTAGGTTTCTTATTTGTGTAACTTGTTTTGGATCTAATCCTACTGTTGGTTCATCTAAGATTAATACTTTTGGATTTCCGACTAATGCTCCTGCAAGGCTTACGCGTTGTTTATATCCTCTTGATAGATTTCTAATTAATTTGTTTTGTACGTCTTCAATATTTACAGCTTTTATTACTCTTTGTACTTCTTCTTTTTTTACTTTTCTAGATACACCTTTTAGTTCTGCCATATAACGTACAAATTCTTTTGGTGTAAGCTCGCTATATAGTGGTGTTGTTTCTGGCATATAGCCTATCTCTCTTTTGGCTTTTTTTGCTTTTTTGCTAACATTATAGCCGTTTATTTCTATCTTTCCACTTGTTGGTTCTATAAAGCCTGTAATCATGCTCATTGTAGTAGTTTTTCCTGCTCCGTTTGGGCCTAAAAAGCCGACAATCTCTCCTTCTTTGATTTCGAAGTTCATGTTATCAACAGCAACGTAGTTACCGTATTTTTTTGTAACATTTTCTACTTTTATCAACGTTTTTTCCTCCTTTTTCTTTAATCGGTATTATATTATCATTTGTAAAATTTAATTTCAATATTTTCACATAAAATTTACAATTTTACATACGGAAATTCGTTTTTGCTAAATTTTGATTAGTGTATTATTTGTTACTAGATAATGGTTTTAAATAAAAAAATTCCTAAAACCTAGTTGTATGTAATATTTCTGTAACAAAAATTT
>CANQLH010000045.1 GCA_947624655.1 uncultured Clostridia bacterium
AATATTTCTAACGATGAAGTAAAAGAAGTAATTAGACTTATTAAGAATTTAGATAATAACAATACGATTTTAAATAATAAACAATTTACAAATTATCTATTAGAAGGTGTTAAAGTCCCTATAACTGAAAATGGTACAACTAGATATAAAACTATAAAAATAATTGATTTTGATAATATTGAAAAAAATAATTTTAAAGCAATTAATCAATACACAATTGTTGAGGAAAGCGAAAAAAGACCAGATATAATTATATTCATTAATGGTATGCCGCTAATTGTAATTGAACTAAAAAGTACAATTAGAGAAGATGTTAAATTAGAAGATGGTTATAGACAATTAAAAGGATATCAAAATGTACATATACCTACGTTATTTTATTATAATCAGTTTTTAATTGTAAGTGATGGAGCACAAGCAAGAGCAGGAACTATAACAAGTCCATGGAGCAGATTTTCAGAGTGGAAGAAGATTGAAGATTCTGATGAAGTAAAAGAAAATATGGCAACTCATAATACTTTATTTAAAGGAATGTTAAGAAAAGACAGAGTACTAGACATTATAAGTAATTTTATTTTATGGAGTGAAGACAATAAAATTTTAGCAGCATATCATCAATATTTTGGAGTAAAAAAAGCAATAGCAAGTACAATTAATGCTTTTGACAATAAAACAGGTAAAGCAGGAATTTTATGGCATACACAAGGCTCTGGAAAAAGTTTTTCAATGGTATTTTATGCAAGCAATATGATAAAGATATTAAAAAATCCAAGCATTGTAGTCGTAACTGATAGAAATGACTTGGATAACCAACTGTTTACAACATTCTCAAATTGTGCAGAACATTTAAAACAAAATCCAGTACAAATTGAAAATAGGAAAGACTTAAATGATAAATTAGACAATAGAGTTTCTGGAGGAATATTTTTTACTACTCTTCAAAAATTCGAAGAAGAAACAGGATTATTTAGTAAAAGAGATGATATATTAGTTTTAGTAGATGAAGCTCATAGAAGTCATTATGGAATAGATGCAACTATGAAGTTTGATAGAGAAAAAATGATAGCATACAAAAAATATGGAACAGCTAAATATCTTCATGAAGCATTTCCAAATGCTACTTATATAGGATTTACTGGAACACCAGTAGAAACAGCAGATAAATCAACTTCAAATGTATTTGGTAAGATTATAGATGTATATGATATGACACAATCTATCCTAGATGGTGCAACAGTTCCAATTATGTATGAAGCAAGAATGGCAAGAGTTGGACTAAATCAAAAGATTCTTGATGAAATTGATGATTATTATACATATCTTGAAAGAGATGAGGGAATAGAAGAAGAAATATTAAACCAATCTAAAAAAGAAATGGCAAAAATGGAAGAAATTATAGAAGATCCAGACAGATTGGAGTTAATAGTAAAAGATATTATAAAAAGTTATGAAGATATAGAAAATACAGTAGCAAATAAGGCTATGGTTGTAGCTTATTCAAGAAAATCAGCATATATAATGTATAAAAAGTTTTTAGAATTAAGACCTAATTGGAAAAATAAAATTCACATGGTTATAACATCTAATAATAAAGATGATGAAGAAATGCAAAAAGCTATAGGCTCAAGCAAAGACAAACATCAGTTAGAAAAAGATTTCAAAGATGAAAAATCTGAATTTAAAATAGCAATAGTAGTTGATATGTGGCTTACAGGATTTGATGTTCCACAATTAGGAACAATGTATGTGGACAAGCCAATGAAAGCACATAATTTAATGCAAGCAATTGCAAGAGTAAATAGAGTTTATAAAGATAAAAAGGGTGGATTAATAGTTGATTATATAGGACTAAAAAGATGGTTAATTGATGCATTAAAAATATATACAAAAAGAGATCAAGGAAAAATTGTTAATAATACAGAAATAGTAAAAGTATTAATGGATAAAATTGAACTAATAAGAAATATATTTTATGGATTTGAATATGGTCATTTTGCTACTACAACAGATAGTGATAAATATGAAATAATAATGGCAGGTGCTAACTGGGTATTAAAAACAGAAAAAATAAAAAAAGAATTTATGAAGTATAGTTATGATTGTAAGAGTTTATATGGTTTATGTGCAGGAGAACTGGAACCAAAAGTAAAAGATGAGGTATTATTCTTTACATCTGTACGCTCATTTATAACTAAATTGAGTGGAGATAATACAAGGGCAGATATAAGTGAAATTAATTCAAATGTTGCAGAAATGCTTGAAAGAGCAATACAAGATGATGAAATGTTACAAATAGGTGAAGTTCATAATAGTAATCAAATTATGCTTTTAAGTGATGAATTAATGAGTAAAATAGCAAAAATGCAAAAGAAAAATATAGCAGTTGAAATATTAAATAGAGCATTAAAAGATTATGTAGAAAAAATAGGTAAGCAAAATGTTGTTTTAATGGAAAAATTCTCTACAAAATTTAAGAAAATAGCAGACTCATATAATGAAAGAACCAGTGTAGAGGATATAGAAAAAATCATTCAAGAAATGATAAATTTGAAAAATGAAATAGAAAAAGAACTCGCTGCAGGTAATGAATATAATTTGTCAGTAGAAGAAAAGGCATTCTTTGATGCATTAGGAAATGATCCTCAGATAAAAGAATTAATGAAAGATGAAACATTAGTACAAATTGCTAAAGAATTAGTAGATATTATAAATGATAATATGACTATAGACTGGGATATTAGAAAAGATGCTAGAGCAAGAATGAGATATGAAATAAAAAAATTACTTATAAAGTATAATTATCCACCAGTAAAAAGAGATTCAGCAGTTCAGTTAGTAATAAAACAAGCAGAGCTAAAATGTAAAGGAATGATTGAAGAAAATTAAGTGGGAGTAGTAGTAAAATGTTAAAAGTAATTGAAAATGAAATTTCTAATATAGTAAAGGAAGAAAAAAGTATATATGTACTTAAAGGATTTGATTCTATAATACAAAGAATTGACTTAAAATGTGATCACATATTTGATTTAGGTATAATAAAAGACATAATGAATATTTTTTACATAGATGATAATAAATTTATGAATGATAATTTTACTAAATTGAGTTCAAAAAATACATATTGGTGTTTATATGAAGAACTAATTTATGTTGAAAAGAAAAATTTATATGGTTTAATTCAAGCTTCGGGATACCAAATAAAAATAATAGATATAGGTTGTTTTGATTATTATTATCCTGGTATTCAGAGTGAAAGTTCAGAAAAAATAATTAAAAAATTTGAAGAAGAAACACCTGAAAGCAATATTTTACAAAAAATATATACAAGCATGGAAACTAGAAATGAAAATCTAGTTATATCCTATAATAAATTTGAAAATGAAACACCTGAAATGACTATAAAGTTAATTAGAAAATATTCAGAATATTATGAAAATAAAAATATGGATCCAATAAAAGAGACAGAGTTATATGACAACTCTACATCAGAAGAGTTTATTCAAGTTTTTAATGAGATATTAGAAGGTAAGTACAACACTATCAAATTTATTAAAATTGAAGGAAAAGATGAAAAATATATAAAAAAATTTTTATTTATTCTTAACTATATGGGTATAAATATTATAGAAGAAAAAAGAGAGAAAAAGGATATAGAGCCAGATTTATATAATATATATTTAGAAATTTTGAAAAGAAAAAATCCTGATTATAATTTTAGAAAAATTCCAATGTATAAAGATCCATTTAATAGCAACGAAATGGAAGATGTAGATCAAAGTATAATTATAGATACAATATATAAAAATATTATAAAAGCACAAAATAATGAGAGCTTTAAAGATATTTTTGTTACAGCTCCAACAGGTGCAGGTAAATCTATATTATTTCAAATACCAGCAATAGTGGCTGCTGAAAAAAATGAACTGCTAACTATAGTTATATCACCATTAATAGGATTAATGAAGGATCAGGTAAACAATATAAAAAAATTAACAGAATGTGCAGCAACAATCAATTCAGAATTTACTCCGATTGAAAAGGAAAAGATTATAGAAGATATTAAAGATAAAAAAATATCTATATTATATATTTCACCTGAAACATTATTAAGTAATTCCGATATAGAAACATTTATCGGAAATAGACAAATAGGATTATTAGTAGTTGATGAGGCACATACGGTATCTACTTGGGGAAAAAATTTCAGACCTGATTATTGGTATTTGGGAGATTATTTAGATAAATTAAGACATAGAACAAAGCACATTTTTCCAATTGCAACATTTACTGCTACAGCAACTATTAGTAATGGAACAGAAGATATGTATCATGATATAGTTGAAAGCTTAAATTTAACTTGTGATACTTTCTTTGGAGAAATAAAAAGAAAAGACATTACCTTTAATATATATAATCATTTGAAAGATCACGCTTATAAAGAAGAAAAAGATGAAATAGTATACAACAGAATTAATAATTATATAAAAAATTATAATGAAAAGACTTTAGTTTATTTTCCTACAATAAAGACTTTAAATACAATAGCTGATAATTTTTCAAAAGATGAAGTCGCTATGTATCACGGAAAAATGGATAAGATAGATAAAGATGAAGCACTTGAAGATATAAGAAAAGGAAACAAAAATGTAATTTTGGCAACAAAAGCATTTGGTATGGGAATTGATATCGAAGATATAAAAAATGTTTATCATTTTGCACCTACAGGTAATTTAGCGGATTATGTACAGGAGATTGGAAGAGTAGCAAGAAAGCCTGGAATGGAAGGTATTGCCTCTACAGATTTTTATAAGGAAGATTTTAGATATATAAATAGACTAGAAGGAATGTCGCAAATTACAGTTTATAATATTATAGGTGTTCTTATGAAAATCTTATATAAGTATAAAACAGGAAATAGAAGAAATTTCTTAGTTTCCACAGATGAGTTTGCACATGTATTTCAAGCAACAAGCGATGATGAAATTGAAAATAAGCTAAAAGCAACAATTATTGCTATAAAAAGAGATTTTAAAAGTATGTCAAATTATGTGCCTTTAGTCTTTAAACCAAGAAGCATGTTTACTAAAGGATTATTCTTTATTGCAGACTCAAAGATGCCTACTATAGAGCAATATGGTTGGAAAAAATATTTAGAATTAAAGTATGATAGAAAACAATTACAAAAAATGGATGTGTCTGATGAAAAGACTATATATATGGGAGATCTATATATTTTTGATTTTAAACAATGTTGGTTAGACAATTATAATGGTAAATATGATGGTTTAACATTCGGAAATTTTAAAAGAAAATTCTATTTAGGAGAACTACCTGGTATAGATAGAACATGCTTTAATGATAGAACACTATTAAAACTATCATCAAAATTAAGCAATTTTGATGATGTTAAAATAAAAGCTATGCAGTGGTTAAATGTTATAAAAAGTGTATTAGATGACATGAAAATGGCAAATAAACATTACAATTCGAGTGAAATTACAGAATTGATTATGAAAAAGGGAATTAGCGATAGTAAAACAAAAATAAATAACTTAATTGAACCTTTACTTAATTTATTAATTTCTTATGATTTCAATTATACATATGGAAAATATAAATTTTGTGACTATAATTCAAAAACAAATAGATATCACATTGTCTCATCATACTATGATAGGACAATTAATCATATAAAAAATTCTATAGAAAATATATTAGATGTAAGTGAAAACAATAGTGAAATTATAGTAGTAATAAATACTAATAAAGATGATAATAAAAAAATGAGATCTGATCCAGCACTAATTGCAGCACAAATATTGGAATTACTGGATCTCACATCATATACATTTGAAAGAGGAAATAGTTTGGAATTTTTTGTCCGTGTAAATAGTGAGGAAACAATACAAAAAGTATTAAATGATCACTCATATAAAAGTAGAACACTAACAACAATCCAAAAATTACATCACGACTCAGTATGTTATATGACACACTTTTTTGAAAAATTGAAGACAGATGATGAAAGGTGGCAATTTATTGAAGACTATTTTCTAGGACAAGTTGAAAATAAATATGACATAGATGATGTAACATTAAATATAAAAAAAATGGATACCCAAATTGAGAAAATTAAAAATGATAATGATAGATATAAAGAGCAAATTATTGATGAAGTAAAATTATATGAATTATACAGCGAGGATCCAAGTGAAACTTTAAAGTTTTATATATATAAAAATAAAATAGATGAACTGGAAGAAATGGGATATAGTAGAATTTCACCGGAAACCCCTGTGGCTAAGAGTTTAGTTGCTGGAAAACAAGGTGAAGACTTTTCAATAAATGGATTTAACTACTTAATAATAAAAATAGATAATTATGAGTTGAAAGATGAAATAAAATTAGATTAGCAAGCACTGCAATAAAAAATTTAAGTAAATTGAGAGACTATATTAATTTATAGTCTCGTTTTATAATGATAATATTTTAGAAAAAATACAAAAACATGATAAAATCTAAAAGTTTTTTCATAATTTTGAAAAAACTTGACTATAATAATAAAAGAGAGTATAATAAAAATAGTTGGAGGATATTTTATGGAAAGAATAAAAAGGGAAGATTATCTATCTATATTAAGAAACTTCAAAGATCAGCAAATTATAAAAGTAATAACAGGAATTAGAAGGTGTGGTAAATCAACTTTACTAGAGATATTTCAAGATTACTTGAAAGAAAATGGAGTAAAAGATAACCAAATCATATCAATTAACTTTGAAGATGCAGATTATGAAGAATTACAAGATAGAAAAAAATTATATGAATACTTAAAATCAAAACTTGTAAAGGGTAAAAAAACATATATTTTTTTAGATGAAGTTCAAAAGGTTAATGAATTTGAGAAAACAGTAGATAGCCTTTTTATTAACAAAGATGTAGATTTGTATATAACAGGTTCAAATGCTTGGCTTCTATCATCAGAACTCGCAACATTATTAACAGGAAGATATATAGAAATCAAAATGTTGCCTATATCATTTAAAGAATATTTGTCGACATTTGAAGATAAAACAGATTTATCAAGAAAATTTAGGGATTATTTGCAGTTTAGCTCATTCCCACAAGCTGTAGAATTATTTAAAATAAATCCAGAAAATATTAAATTGTTTTTAGATGGAGTATACAATACAATATTATTTAAGGATGTAATGCAAAGAAAAGGAATAACAGATAAAAATACTTTAGAAAGAGTAACTAAGTATTTGTATGATAATATAGGAAATAGAACAAGTGTAAAAAATATAAGTGACAATATAGAAGGGCTTGAAAAAAATAATTCGTATAATACAGTCTCAACATATATTCAAGCATTAATAGATAGTTATATTGTATATAAAGCAAACAGATTTGATATAAAAGGAAAAGAATATTTAAAGACACAAGAAAAATATTATGCAGTAGATATAGGGCTTAGATATTATATGTTAGGTCAAGGCTCTGGTACAGATATGGGACATATATTAGAAAATGTAGTTTATCTTGAATTACTAAGAAGAGGATATGAAGTCTATATTGGAAAATATGATGACATGGAAGTTGATTTTGTAGCAAAAAATTCAGAAAATACAATTTATTATCAAGTAGCATTAACTACAAGAGAATCTGCTGAAGGTAAGGAAAGTATCTTAGAAAGAGAATTAGCACCATTAAAGAAGATAAATGATAACTATCCTAAATATATATTAACTTTAGATGATGATTTAGATGCGGATTTTGATGGAATAAAGAAGATAAATGTACTAGATTGGTTACTAAAAAATTAAATAAACAAAAGAAAAGCAAAATAATAAATGTAGTTTTTAAATTACAGATTTATTTTGCTTTTGTGATAAAAAATTAATTATATAATTAGATAAAAATATTTAAATAAAATATTATAAAAAGGAGAAAAATGTATATTTCAAAAGTTATAATAAAAAATTATAGAATATTCGGAAGTGATAAAGAATATGAGATGAATAGTATAAATATTCCAGATATGCAAAATAATGGTTCTGGAATTACAGTTATTGCGGGAGAAAATGGTAATGGAAAAACCACAATATTAGATGCAATAGCTTCTTCGATGTTAGAATATAAAGCTGATTTATTTGACATCAAAGATATAAATAATATTAAAGAAAAGACTGAAATAAAAGTATATGCAGATAAGCCATTTAAAGTGTCAGGTACATTTCCAAATACAGAATATGATTTTAACGGAATATCTTTTATAGGTGGAATTAGAGGTAAAGGAAATAAGTCATATTTGCAATCAATGGTAGTACACGATCAGATTTTTTTAAAAGTAAATCCAGACAAACCTAAAGATGGAAGCCCTGATCTAAGGCTAAGTGTAAACAATCCTTTTTCTGGAAAGAGGTTTAATGATACTGATATGGTTTATCTTGATAAAAATAGATTATTTCAAACAAAATCTGGAACATATAATGAAACAAAGTTCGATAGATTGATGCAAGACTTTAATTTCCAATATAATAAAAAAAGCAAAAATATAGAAGATTTAAATATTTATTTAAATGAAACTATAAAAAAGGATAAAGTAGAAAATGATTTTTTAGCTGAAGCAATAAAAAAATTTGAAGAAATAAGTGAATACAAGGTACAATTAGATTTTATAGATAACCATCAACCATTTAATAATGCTTGTTTTATTACAAGAAAGGATAATAATCAACAAATTCCTTTATCCAAAATTGGTTCGGGATATGAAATGATCTTTTCACTTTTGTATTCTTATTATTTATCAAAACAGAATGGAAAAAATATGATAATTCTAATTGATGAACCTGAATTACATTTGCATCCAAAAATGCAAGAAAAATTTATAGAATTTTTGTTAGATATATCAAAAGAATTTCAAGTAATAATAACAACACATTCTCCAATTCTAATAAAGCAATTATTGGAAAATAGGTTTGTAAAAGTTTTTATATTAAATAAAGATATTACATATTCTAATATTGGAGAAAAGAAATTATCATATAATTCTGCAAACGAAATAAATTATCTAGCATTTAACTTATCTACAGAAGAATATCATAATGAATTATATGAAGAATTAAAGAACAAATATGGTGCTAATATAGGAATAAAAGATTTTGATAATCGATTTTTTGTAAATATTAAAGGTGAAACAAAGTCATATCCTTGGAAACAGAATGCTAATGAAGTTAGTTTACATACATATGTTAGAAATCAAATTCATCATCAAGCAGATAATGGAAAAGCTTCATTAACTGATTTAGAATTATCTATAAAAATAATGAGAAATTATTTATAAATGTAAAAAAATAAATATTAAAAAGTGTGAAGAAAATAAGCTATAATCTTCACACTTCATTTTTTATAAATTTATACATCCAACAATTATTTGTACTCCATCTACAAAGCCATTTCTATAATATTTTTCAGTCCAATAAACAAGATAATCTGTAAAATTATTATCTATTTTATCTAATTGTTTTTGTACATATTGGCGATTCCTTTTAGGAATACTATTTAAAATTTTATCAAAGAGTTCATCATAATAAAGAGAATGCTTTTCATCATTAGAATTGAGAACTCCAATTGACTCTTGCTCCCTAATAGAAATCCAATCACTTAATATGTCATTATCATTTACTTCTCTAAAATTATTCATACTTAATCTCATTCCTTCCTTGCCTTCGCTGACGCTATGTCTTCGGAAGGCACAAATCTTTATTAAAAATTT
>CANQLH010000046.1 GCA_947624655.1 uncultured Clostridia bacterium
CCAGAACCTACTGTTCTACCACCTTCACGGATAGCGAATCTTAGTCCTTTTTCAATAGCAATTGGAGTAATTAACTCTATTGTCATTGTTACGTTATCTCCAGGCATAACCATTTCTGTTCCTTGTGGTAAATCGATAACACCTGTAACGTCTGTTGTTCTGAAGTAGAATTGTGGTCTATATCCATTAAAGAATGGTGTATGTCTTCCACCCTCTTCTTTTGTTAGGATGTAAACTTCAGATTTGAATTTTGTATGTGGATGTATTGTTCCAGGTACTGCTAAAACTTGACCTCTTTCGATTTCATTTCTTTGAATTCCTCTTAGAAGAACACCGATATTGTCTCCAGCTTCAGCTTGGTCTAGTAATTTTCTAAACATTTCAACACCTGTTACAACTGTCTTTTTCTTTTCTTGAGAAAGACCTACTATTTCAACTTCGTCTCCAACTTTTACAACTCCTCTTTCTACTCTACCTGTTGCAACTGTTCCTCTACCTGTAATTGTAAATACGTCTTCAACTGGCATTAAGAATGGTTGATCTGTTGGTCTATCTGGTGTTGGTATATAATTATCAACAGCATCCATTAATTCTCTAATGCATGCATATTCTGGTGCATTAGGATCTGTAGATGTTGACTCTAATACTTTTAGAGAAGATCCTTTTACTATTGGAATCTCGTCTCCAGGGAATTCATAGCTTGATAATAAGTCTCTTACTTCCATTTCAACTAATTCTAGTAATTCTGGATCATCAACTTGATCACATTTGTTTAAATATACAACTATATATTTAACACCAACTTGTCTTGCAAGTAATATATGCTCTCTTGTTTGAGGCATAGGTCCATCAGCAGCTGAAACTACAAGGATTGCTCCATCCATTTGAGCTGCACCTGTGATCATGTTTTTAACATAGTCAGCATGTCCTGGGCAGTCAACGTGTGCATAGTGTCTCTTGTCTGTTTCATATTCTACGTGTGCTGTATTAATTGTAATTCCTCTTGCTTTTTCTTCTGGTGCTCCATCGATTTGATCATAAGCTGTATATTGTGCTTTTCCCATTAATCCAAGCACCTTTGTTATAGCAGCTGTTGTTGTTGTTTTTCCATGGTCAACATGGCCGATTGTACCAATGTTAACGTGTGGTTTTGTTCTTTCAAATTTAGCTTTTGCCATTTTTAAAATCCTCCTTTAAATTTGTCAATTTAATTTGACATTGTTTATTTTTAAATTTAATGACTTAATTTATGAACACTTGCATTTTATAACATTTTTGCAAAAAATGCAAGTGTTATTTAATATTTTACCTAAATCATACATGATTTATAACTATTCTTCTTTTTTAGCTCTTGATGCAATTATTGTTTCAAGAACTGATTTTGGAACTTCTTCATAATGGCTAGGTTCCATTGCATAAGTTCCTCTACCTTGTGTCTTAGAACGTAAGTCTGTTGCATAACCAAACATTTCTGAAAGTGGAATAAATCCTCTTATTATTTGGCTACCATTTCTTGCTTCCATTCCTTCCATTCTTCCACGTCTTGAGTTAATATCTCCGATAACGTCTCCCATATATTCTTCTGGTACTGTTACTTCAACTCTCATTATAGGCTCAAGTATAACTGATTTACCTTTCTTAGCTCCCTCTTTGAAAGCCATAGAGCCTGCAATTTTGAATGCCATTTCTGAAGAGTCTACATCATGGTAAGAACCATCAACTAATGTAGCTTTAAAGTCAATAACTGGATATCCAGCAAGAACTCCTGATTCTGCTGCCTCTCTAATTCCTTCTTCTACTGGTTTAATATATTCTTTTGGAACAACACCACCTACGATCTTGCTCTCAAATTCTATACCTTTTCCTGGCTCTAATGGTTCCATCTCTATCCATACGTGACCATATTGTCCACGTCCACCTGATTGACGAATGAATTTTCCTTCAACCTTAACAGCTTCTCTAATTGTTTCTTTGTATGCAACTTGTGGTTTACCTACATTACATTCAACCTTGAACTCTCTTTTTAATCTATCAACAATTATGTCTAGGTGTAACTCACCCATACCTGCTATAATTGTTTGTCCTGTTTCATGGTCTGTATATGTTTTAAATGTTGGATCCTCTTCTGCAAGTTTTGCAAGAGCTATACCCATTTTCTCTTGAGCAACTTTATCCTTAGGCTCTATTGCTATATCAATAACTGGCTCTGGGAATTCCATAGATTCAAGTATAACAGGGTGATTCATATCACATAATGTATCTCCTGTTGTTACTTCTTTTAATCCAACTGCTGCTGCTATATCTCCAGAATATACTTTTTCTATATCCTCTCTGTGATTTGCATGCATTTGAAGTAATCTACCAATTCTCTCTTTTTTATCTTTATTTGCATTTAAAACTGTTGAACCTGATGTTAAAGTTCCTGAATATACTCTCATGAAGCATAATTTTCCAACGAATGGGTCAGTTGCAATCTTGAATGCTAATGCTGAGAAAGGTTCATCATCAGAAGCTATTCTGTCTTCTTCTTCTCCATCAAGATTTTTTCCTCTAATAGCAGGAATATCTATTGGAGATGGCATATAATCTATAACTGCATTCAATAACTCTTGAACACCTTTATTTTTATATGAAGAGCCACAGCATACTGGAACTACTTTATTTGCAATTGTTCCAATACGAAGTCCTTTTTTTATCTCGGCTTCTGTCAATTCTTCTCCATCTAGATATTTCATCATTAATTCATCATCTTGTTCAGCAGCAGCTTCTACCATTTTTGCTCTGTATTCTTCTGCTTTTGCTTTTAATTCTTCTGGTATATCAGTTTCTTCTATATCTTTTCCTAAATCATCTTTATGAATAAATGCTCTCATCTTTATTAAATCAACTATTCCTTGGAAAGTATCTTCAGCTCCTATTGGTAGTTGAATTGGAACAGCATTAGCATTTAATCTATTTCTCATCTGGTCAATACAATTATAGAAGTTTGCACCTGTTATATCCATTTTATTTACATAAGCCATTCTTGGAACATGATATTTATCAGCTTGACGCCAAACTGTTTCAGATTGTGGTTGAACTCCACCTTTAGCACAAAATACAGTAACTGAACCATCAAGTACTCTTAATGATCTTTCAACTTCAACAGTAAAATCAACGTGTCCTGGAGTATCAATTATATTTATTCTATGATTTAGCCAGAAGCATGTTGTTGCAGCTGATGTTATTGTTATTCCTCTTTCTTGCTCTTGAACCATCCAGTCCATTGTTGCTTCGCCTTCATGAACTTCTCCTATCTTGTGAGTTTTTCCTGTATAAAAAAGGATTCTCTCAGTAGTTGTAGTTTTACCTGCATCAATGTGTGCCATTATTCCTATATTTCTTGTTTTCTCTAATGAATATTGTCTGTCTGACACTTGTTTTTCCTCCCTTACTTTATATTTTTTCTATTAGTTTTTGTTTATTACCATTTGTAATGTGCGAAAGCCTTATTAGCTTCTGCCATTCTGTGTGTATCTTCTTTCTTCTTAAATGCTCCACCATTTCCTGATATAGCATCTAATATTTCTCCAGCTAGCTTTTCAGACATTGTCTTTTCATGTCTTTTTCTTGCATAAGTAACTAGCCATCTTAGACCTAAAGTTTGTCTTCTTTCTGGTCTAATTTCTAGTGGAACTTGATATGTTGCTCCACCAACACGTCTAGCTTTTACTTCAAGAACTGGCATTACATTATCTAATGCTGTTTCAAATACTTCTAGTGGATTTTTTTGCTCTTTTTCCTTTACGATTTCAAATGCATCATAAACTATTTTTTGAGCTATAGATTTTTTACCATCAAGCATTATTGTGTTAATTAATTTTGTTACAACTTTGCTATTATATATTGGATCTGGTAAAACATCTCTTTTTGCTACAAATCCTTTTCTTGGCACTGTTCTTCACTCCTTCTTATTATTTTAGAATTTCAGATGTTTATCAAAACATCAAAGTTACTCTGGAATTTATTTTCCAGTAAGTGCTATATAATCTATCTAAATTTAAGTACCTTAAATCTTAGTAATTATACGCACTGAAAATGATTAACTAATCATTTTATTTTTTTGGACGCTTAGCACCGTATTTTGAACGGCCTTGCATTCTGTCCTTAACACCTGCTGTATCAAGTGTTCCTCTTATAATATGGTATCTAACACCTGGAAGGTCTTTTACTCTTCCACCTCTGATTAGAACAACACTGTGCTCTTGTAGGTTATGTCCTTCACCTGGTATATATGATGTAACTTCATAACCATTTGAAAGTCTAACTCTCGCAACTTTTCTTAATGCTGAGTTTGGTTTCTTTGGAGTAACAGTTTTAACTACTGTACATACACCTCTTTTTTGTGGTGATCTGCTATCTGTTGTTCTGTTCTTTTTAGAGTTAAATCCATGTTGTAAAGCAGGAGCAGTTGATTTTGCTCTTGATGTTTGTCTTCCTTTTCTTACTAATTGATTAATTGTTGGCACTTAAATTTCACCTCCGTTTTTTTATTTTATTAATTCTTTTAAGAACTAACGCTATATATTTTAACATTTTTTTACTTTAAAGTCAATGTTTTTCAGGCATTTTTATAAGCAAAATTGTTTGCTAAACAATAAATATTTTTTAAAATAAATTATAATTGGTTCATTACGTTTACAAACTTAAATTGGCAAGAACAAAATGTGCCTAGACACCTTGTTCTTGCCAACTTATTCATTTTGAGTAATTATATTTTCTTATTGATTTTCATTTTCTTCTGGAGCTACAATTTCAGTCTGAGATGGTTCTAAAAATTCTACATCATATACACCATCGAGTTTTTCAGTAATAGCTGCATTAAAAGCAACTACTTCGTCTGGTTTTATTGTTCCTTTTAAGTCTCCTGGAGGTGCTATAATAGCATCTAAAGTTGCAATAACATCTCCTTTTTCATTATAAACCTTTATTCCAATATATTGAGATTGTGCATCTTTTTTTGAAACATTTTTAAATTCCCCACTTATTGTTGTTAAATTGTCGCCTGCTTCAACTTTAATATTGCTAATTTCAAAAACGTCATATTTCTTTTTCTCTTTTAGTTTACCACTTGTGCTGACCACAGTTCCATCTTCTAGTACCTCTGTTTGTGGTGGTGTTTCACTTTTTCCTTTTGCAAAAAAAACAACACATAAAATAACAGCAATAATTATTATTACTAAAAAGATTAATTTTTTCTCTTTATTCATTTAAATTCCTCCTAAGTTAGTGTTAACAATATTAATATATATTATTTACTGCAAATTGTCAATATATAATTTTATTACATTAAAATGTCCATTATTTTATCAATTATACTCATAATCCAATTAGTATTTGAATTTTCATCATTTATTTCCTCAGAACTTGTTTCTACATAATCATTTTTTGGCAAAGCGACATAAACAATTTGTTCTGGACTCATCTTTTTCATTCCAAGCTTGCTTTCAGCTTCTTCTTTTATTGTGGTTAAATTTAAACTGCTTTCGATATTTGCCTCCAACTGTGCTGTTTCTTTTTTAATAACTCCAAGGTCATCTTCTAATCCTTTCAAATTAGAATATTTTTTGTCAATTATTGCATATCTATAACTAATTACAAATAAAGTTACAAAACCTATGGCAACATATAATATTACTTTTGCTTTATTAATTTTACTAGCTTTAGCCTTTGCTTTTTTATTTGGTTTTCTTGCAGTGCTTTTTTTTGGATATTTTCTTTGTATTGTCTCATATTCAGGCTTTAATTTTCTTGGACTAGTCTCATATTGATATCTATTATATGCATATGCCATACGTTTCACCTCCTTTGTAATTAATAAAATTCTTTAGTTACTCTCTTTCAAAAATTCTAAGTTTTGCACTTTTGGCTCTTGAATTTTCTCTTTGCTCTTCCTCTGTTGGAATAATTGGCTTTTTATTTACAATCTTTCCTAAAGAAACTGCTCCACATACACAGCGTGGTAATTCTTTAGGACAAGTACATTTTCCGAAGGGCATCAGTAAATGCCTTCTTTACAGCTCTATCCTCCAAAGAATGAAATGTAATAACACACATTCTTCCATGTGGATTTAAAATTTTTATAGAATTCATAATTGTATCATATAGTGGTTTTATTTCATCATTAACTTCTATTCTTATTGCTTGAAATGTCCTCTTAGCTGGATGTCCATCTTTTTGAAACTTAATTGGTATTGATTTTCTTACAATTTCTACTAATTCACTAGTATTTACAATTTCTTTTTTCTTTCTTTCTTCACAAATATTTCTTGCAATATTTTTAGCGAATCTTTCTTCTCCATATTCATTTATAACCCTAAATAATTCTTCTTCACTATACGTATTGACAACATCTTTTGCAGTTAATGTGTCAGACTTGTCCATTCTCATATCAAGTATACTATCAGACATGTAACTAAAACCACGTTCTCTACTATCTATTTGGTATGACGAAACTCCTAAATCTAGGAGAATTCCATCTACTCCATTTATATTTAGCTCAGATAGTATTTCTTTTATTTCATCATGGTTTCCGTAAATATATTTAACATTATTAAATCTTGCAAGTTTTATCTTTGCAGTTTCTATTGCTTCTTCATCTCTGTCAATTCCAATAAGCATTCCCTTGCCTTGCAACTTTTGGGCTATTTCAAAACTATGTCCTGCTCCACCGAAGTGTTCCATCAACATATATGCCACCTGGTTTAACATTTAAGCCATCCACAGCTTCTTTTAGCAATACTGACTTGTGTTTAAATTCCACCACTTTTCTCCTTGTAATAAAGCATTACAGTTGGTAAGATATATAAACTACCAACTGTAACAAATATCTTTTTAGTATATCTTTTGTTATTACAACTTTTGTAACTTATATTTAATTTTTCCTTAGAACATTTAATTCTTTAGTTTTTATTTTATTCTTTTGTATATTTTTTCTTTTGTTTTTCGCTATCCTTTGTTTTTTTTAGATTTTTTCTTTTGACTTTAGCTTTTCTTTTGTAAAATTATCATTTGTTAATTAAAATTTTATCTTTTGTTATGCTATCTTTTGTTTAATTTATATAAACTTTTGCAAGTTATATACCAAGTAATTTGTCCATATTTTCTGCAATTTCATCAGCAGAAATATTTTCTTCGTTATGCATCCATTCTTCTTTGTTCCAAATTTCTATTCTTGTTCCAACTCCGATTATAACTATTTCTTTGTCAAGTTTTGAGTAGTTTCTTAAATTGCTAGGAATTAAGAATCTTCCTTGTTTATCAATCTCACATTCAATTGCTCCAGATAAGAAGAATCTTACAAATTCTCTTGCATTTTTATTTGTAAGTGGAAGTGTTTTTAGTTTTTCTTCAAAGTTTGTCCATTCTCTTTGCGAATAAGCAAATAAACATCCATCTAAACCTTTGGTTAAAATAAATGTATCTCCTATGTCTTCTCTAAGCTTTGATGGCATTATTACTCTGCCTTTAGTATCCACGGAATGCTCATATTCGCCTATAAACACTTTGACTCACCTCTGTTTCCTTTTGTGACACTTTCTACCACTTCTCTCCACTTTCAAATAGATTTTAATATAAGTTATTTAAAAATGCAATAGTTTTTGCAAAATTTTTTAAAATTTTTTTAGACAAAAAAATGAGATGTTATACATCCCACTTTATAATTATCTATATTTTTGTTATTATGTAGCATTATTTAATTTATAAACTATAAAAAAATAGCCATTATCGATATTTCCCACATATACCATTTCTAATTTATATCCCAATTTCTCGAATGTCTTGTCCTCAACTACATAAGATGAAAATAGCCATATTGTATCATATTTTTTAGGAAATTTTAGATTTCCTACCATTTCGTTATCAATATTAGGAAAATAGAAGTCAAAAACTGTCCAATCTAATTGTACAAAATTTGTTGCAATCAAATCAGTATCTTTGATATTTTCTTCTACAAATTTTATTGTATCTGCTGTTCCTGTTTTCATTTCCATATTATAGGCATTTGGATATTGTACTATTACCATAAATAGCACTAATATTGCTAATAATGCAATCATTATTTTTCTATGTTTCACATTATAAACTAAAATCATGATTCCTATCCAAAAAATTCCAAGAGACGGAACCATATACCTAGCTATAAAAATAGGTCTTATGCATATATTCAATATTGTTCCAATTAGTATTATTATAATTGGAAATAAACATGCATAAAATCCAAATATAACCTTTTTCTTATCTTCTAAGTTATAATCCTTTTTAATTATTAATCTGTATAAAGTATATAGAATTAGAGCTACAATAAATATTCCTACTATTATAAGGCAATTATCATCTCCTGTATATATTATCTCTTTTATGTATTTTAGTATATCTTTAAAAGAAAATGTTATCCAAAAGTTATCTCTCACTTGCATAAATTGTTTAAATGCGATAGGAAACCAAAAAATATATCCAAGTATTGTTGTTATTGTTATTACTGCAATTTTTCTAATATTATCTCTATCTTTTACCATCAAAACTATGAACAAAGACAAATATATAACAACTTCCATAATTAACGCAAAATAATGAGTCAATGCTGCTGCAAGTCCCATTACTATAAATATAAAAATATTCTTATTGCTTTTTTCATTCAAAATTTTATATGCATATATTCCACTCATTGTTACAAAAAATAGGGTCCAAGAATACATTCTTAGTTCTTGTCCCATATAAAGAAAATTTGATGTAAGTGTTGTTGCAACTATAAAGAGTGATATAATAATTCCTGTTGTCTTACTATGTATTTTACTTTTATCTTTTAATGTTAATCTAATAACAACCAAATTCATTAAAAATATTGGTAAAATAGATGTTATTTTCGCCGCATTAAAATTATAATTAGTTATAACCATAACTATTTTTAGAATTATATAATAAAGTGGTGGATGAACATCTGAAATAATTGCATCCCACATCTGTTTCCAGTCTTTTTGTACAGTAAGCATTGAGAATGCTTCATCACCCCAAACGCTATAATTGAATGTTAAAATAAGTTGTAATATTAAAGATAAAAAAAAGATAAAAGAAATTAAATAAAGATTAAATTTTTTATTTGTATTAATAAGTGTGTGTACCTCCTCAAGGCTTTTAGCGTTTTTTATCTGATTTTTTTCTATATTCATGTTTCTTCATCTTCCTTTTTATAATTATATAAAAACAAGATTATTATAATGAAACAAAAAGTAGATTGTCAAGATTTTTTTATTCATTTAATTATAGATTTGGAGGCCCAATTGACTATCCACATATGTAAGCATAAAAAAATCTGGCGACGACCTATTTTCCCAGCAAAGAAATTCGCAAGTATCTTCGGCACATAAGGCTTGACTTCTGTGTTCGGTATGGGAACAGGTATTACCCTTATGTAATAGTCACCAGAAAATTTTAGTGTATATAGTACACTGAAAATTACATAGATGAAATTGAACATAAAAACCATTTCTAAAATTGTGGTTAAGCCCTCGATATATTAGTATTGGTCAGCTTAATGTATCTCTACACTTACACCTCCAACCTATCAACCATGTAGTCTTCATGGTATCTTACCAGCTTGCGCTGTGGGATATCTTATCTTAGGGTGGGCTTCACACTTAGATGCTTTCAGCGTTTATCCCATCCATACTTAGCTAC
>CANQLH010000047.1 GCA_947624655.1 uncultured Clostridia bacterium
TATTAATTTATCTTTATAAAATTATTTCTATTTTGTTTTACTAAAAATTATTTTATTTATATTAAAAATATTTTTCTGTTTTTTGTTTTTTATTTTTTATAAAAAATTTTTTCTATTTTTGTTTTTTTATTTTTATAAAAATTTTTTTCTGTTTCGTTTTTTATTTTTTATAAAAAAATATTTTCTATTTTTGTTTTTTTTATTTTTATAAAAAATTTTTTCTATTTTTGTTTCTTATTTTTTATAAAAAAATTTTTTTCTATTTTTGTTTTTTATTTTTTACAAAAATTTTTTCTGTTTCGTTTTTTTATTTTTTATAAAATATTTTTTTATTTTTGTTTTTTATTTTTTATAAAATATTTTTCTATTTTAATTTTTATTTTTTATTTTTTATAAAAATCATTTTCAATTTTTGTTTTCTACAAAAATTATTTTTCAGTTTTATTTCTTATTTTTTATAAAAAATTCTTTCTCATTAGATTAATATAAAAAATTTTTTATATAATAAAAAAATATAGAATATTTAATTCTATATTACACTTTATTTTTGGCGTAGGTGAGAGGATTTGAACCTCCGCGGCCCTAAACGAACCCTACAAGTTTAGCAAACTCGCCCCTTCAACCACTTGGGTACACCTACATTTTACATATATATTTTTATATTGATATTTTAAATTATACCTTTTTTTGTTATAATTTATATTCAATACTTTTAATATTATAATATATTTTTTTTCATTAGTCAACCGATTTTCTAAAAAAGTATATTTTTCTAAAAAAGTATATTTTTCCAATAATAAAGCTTCTTTGCTTTCTTTGTTCGTGAAAATTTAGATTTGCAACTGTGAGTAGCAAATCTAAAAAACAACGCTAAAGCTATTTTTATATAATAGGATTTTCTAAGTAATTTCCTATTATATACAAGAGCTAGCTACAGGAATAACCTAATAGCTAGCTTTTGTGTTTGCAAAATTTTTGCCTAAAATTGTATTAATATGCACAGTTTGCAAAGTAAATTAGTGCATTATACAATTCTATTTTTCTAACATAGTGTATGACAAAAAGTCTACGAAATTGAAACGAGCGAAAATCGGTACTGCCACCATAGAAACGGTATTCATTATCTTAATGAATATGTCTAGACTTGGTCCAACAGTGTCTTTCTTTGGATCACCAACTGTATCTCCAACAACTGCAGCATAATGTATATCTGTGCCCTTAAGTCCTTTTGCTTCGACATACTTTTTGCCGTTATCAGCTGCTCCACCGCTATTTCCACAGTAGATTGCAAGTGCAACAGATGCCAAAGTGCTACCTATAAGCATTCCTCCGACGAACTCCGGTCCCATAATAAAACCAGCAATAAGAGGAGTTATAAGTGCAATTATTGCAGGATACCTCATTTTTCTGAGTGCTCCCTCTGTTGCGATTCTAATACACGCATTGTAATCTGGATCTTTCTCTCCATTACGAATATCATCATCTTTGAACTGTCTCCGTATTTCATCAACCATACTACGTGCACAGTCTCCGACTGACTCATTCAAATAGCCAGAAAAATACCATGCAAATGCACTGCCAATCAGAAGTCCCACAAAAATCAATGGATCCATTACATTAAGTGAAATATCCGTACCTGCTGGAGTAAACATAAATAAATATGCAGCCATCTGGCAAATAGATACAGATGTTGCTGAACCTATTGCAAAACCTTTGCCAATTGCAGCTGTTGTGTTTCCTTCTGCATCAAGTCTGTCGGTAATCTTCCTGACTTCCTCAGGCTGTTTTGTCATTTCAGCAATTCCACCTGCGTTATCAGAAATTGGACCATATGTATCCACAGATACTGTAATTCCAACAAATGATAACATACCAACGGCCATCATAGCCATTCCATAGAATCCTGCGAAAAAGTTAGCAACAAGAATTGTAATTCCAATAAGCATAACTGAGGGCAATGTTGACTTCATTCCAAGTGAGTCCTGCTGACTAACATAAATTGCAGGACCTTCTTTTGCATAATTAGCAAGTGTTCTAGTTGGTTTAAAGTCATAGCTTGTGTAATACTCAGTTACAGTTCCCAAGAGAACTCCACATAAAATACCACATAAAGCGGCAAAAAATGGAGATATTCCTTTAACTCTGAATGGAAGTTCTTCAAAGTCTTGCCCCCACATAATAACAGCTGTCATAGCAAAATTGCCAATCGAACTAATCACTGCTGCAAGATATGTAGCATTATTTAGAACTTCATGAGGTTCATCAGCATCTTTTTTGCTAAAGATATACATGAGGCTGATTATACAAGCAATAAGACCAATGGCAGAAAAAGCAATTGGATATAGATACAATTTCTCCAAAATTTCTTTTCCAAATCCAGCATTTTTAGCTTGATAATTGGTATACAACGAAAATGCAAAAATACATGCACTCATAATTGCTCCAACATTACTCTCGAGAATATCAGAGCCGAGTCCCGCTGTATCTCCTACATTGTCGCCAACGCAATCAGCAATCACTCCAGGATTTCTTGGGTCATCCTCAGGTAGACCAAGTTCAGTTTTACCTACCAAGTCTGCTCCAACATCTGCACCTTTAGTATAGATGCCTCCGCCAATTCTGTTAAACATTGCAATAATAGAACATCCCAGTGCATATGACGAGATATTTTGTGTCATTGGGATAAACTCAAATCCAAGCCAATTTGGAGTTGCCTCCAAAATAGCTAAGTCACTATCAAAAAAGATAAAGACCAAGAGCAATCCAATAAGAGAAAACGACGCTACAGATAGTCCCATTACAGAACCACCTTTTAAAGCTACCTGTAATGTTGGACCTGTTTTTCCAGTAGTTTTGGCTGTGTTTGTAACTCTAACATTTGCATAAGTCGATGCTTTCATTCCGAACAATCCAGCAAGACCACTCATTATTGCTCCAATAATGAAGGATACCCCGCTATGCCAGGACATTGATAATGCAAAAAAAAGAGCAATTAATATTGCAATAGGTGCAATAACCTTGTATTCGCTAATCAAGAACTGATTAGCACCAGACCGGATAATCTTTGCGACTTTGACCATTTCGTTTGTGCCTTCGTCAATAGCAATAACCGCCTCGTAATTGAGCAAAGCATAGGCTGTGCCACAGACAGAAGCAAGCAAAACGAGAATGAAAATCGTATTCATTTTTTCTTGCCTCCTTAATTTTTATTGTAGTGATAAAAACCATTAATCTATTAAATGACCATATAATTTCCTCCCTCCAGAATAAAAACCACAGTAGATAGCAAACAAATGAGTACTTCTCCCGCCTCCAATTCTACACATGTTATGAAATTTTAATACAATAGCCAATTTGACTAATGCATTATATATTATATACGAAAATAGTTCAAAATACAATACTTTTGTGTTAACTTTACATATTAAGTTGCTATATAAATATAATTCACAATAAAATTGAAGCTAAATATTTATATATTTTTAGCTTCAATTTTATTATAATTTTATCATTTATACTATTTTGCTTTATCTATTAGCAAGTGATACTTTTATATCTTCAAAAAATTCTATTATTTTAAATTTAAAATTTACGTTCAAATTATCTTCAGATACAAGTTCATATTCTTCTTCTGTTAAACTACTCTCCAAAATTCCTTTTGATTCTTCATTTAGTTCTCCTCCTGAACCTATGTCTACAAAGCAAAGTGTTGGGAACATTACACACCACCAGTTGTGGCCTTTCGCTTCTCCTATTTCAATCCTAAGTGCATCATACATACCTGCTGGAAGTGCTATATCTCCATATTCTTTAGTTGGAAAATTGAATTTTCCAATTTTCATATTAACCTCATAATCATATCCATTATTTTTTATTGTTTCTTGTGCTATTTTTTGGAAACTATCAAGATTATTATTCATAAGTTCTATTACTTCTTCTTTACTAGATACATCTTTTGAAATTTGTTTCATATATTCTAGTACACTATCTCGAACAAGAAGTTTTAAATTTTGATCTTCCTCTGTATCACTATTTGCAATTATGTGTAATCTAAACACACTATCTGATATATGTTGGCTTACTTGTGATGCATAAGAAAATGCAGATATAAATGTATAACAAATAAATAATGTAAGTAAAATTAAAAATCGCTTAAATATTTTCATAAAATTAACCTCCAATCCAAAGTATTAATGCTATTCACACTTCAAGTTTCATATGTAAAAGAAAAAATTATAAATAGCAAATATTTTCATCTAATAGAAATTTCCTATTAAATTAAAATTTACATTGTTACTAAAAGTATTAACAAAAAAAGAAATTATATACATTAAAAACATAAATTTAGCAATTAGGAAAATTTAAAATAAAAAAATTTAAGTGTCGAAAAAGGTATCATGATTTCTTAAAAATCATATTGACACTTGCAAAAATAAATGGTAAAATTTACCAGTATTCAAAAGTTAAAAAGGTAGGTAAACAAATGGTAAATAATAAACTTAAACTTTGTAGTTTTTATGTAAGTGATTGGCATTTAACAGCTATGCTACTTCCTTTCATTGAAGAAAATGTAAAGAAAGGTGAGCATATTGAAACAATTTTAGGAAAAAATATTTTTTACAACATGCAAGAAATTCTAACTCGTATCAAAATTCCTGATAACATAAAAGATCAAATTTTAAAAATTGATTGGAAAAATAAAAATATTATTAAATATGGTGATATTAGAAAAGTTATGGAAAGAGCCACTAAAAATTATAAAAACGTTACACTTATAGTAGAAGGAACTAAGGAAAGAATTGAAATTATAAATAACAATATAAATAGATGGATGCAAAAACAAGAAAGAAAGTTACAAAGAAAAAATATTAGAATAATTAATTGCTATGAAGTTACTGAATTTAATGATAACTTACAAGAAATTTTAGATAAACATGATAAAATTTTAAATACTTCTGGTATTCACGAAATTGAAGAAATGTATTCAGGATACACTAAAAAAAGAGCTTAAGAGAACAAAGCGCCTAGGCGCGGATTAAGTATGTGCCGATTTGAGTTTCAAGGTCAAAGGGAGGAAAGCTCAAAGGCTGCGTTCAGCTTGTTAATTTAATAGGAATTTCGGAGAAATTTCCTATTAAATTAACAAAGAGCGTCCCTTAGCGCCCTTTGTTATTTTTACTCTTCTGTTTTATCTAGTTTTATTTCCAAATCTTTTACTGCTGGGTTATAAAATAGATTTCCTTTATAATCAAATCTTGAACCATGGCATGGGCAGTCCCAAGTTTTTTCCAAGTTATTCCAAGAAAGTTCACATCCTAAGTGTGTACATACAGGTTTAATAGCATATATTCTATTATTTTCATCCCTATATATACCGTATTTTTTCATCTTGAACTTCTACTATCTTTCCTTCTCCGCTTCTTCACATCTTCAAATCCTTCTTTGGCATCTTTAAATTTATTGATTACTAACGAATTTGTTGTTTCCTTTATCATTTCTCCAAATTCCCATCTATTCTTAATTGGTTCTAGTCTTGTTGACTTAAATATATTTTCATATTCATTATCTCTTTGAAGTATCTTATCTGTTATAATATTAGCTGCAATATTTGATGTTGTCATTCCCCATTTTTTATATCCTGTTGCTACATATACATCTTTCATAAGATTTGAAAATTCTCCAATATACGGTATTTTATCTAATGTTATGCAATCTTGAGTACTCCATTTATATCTAACTTTTGCATCATCATATATTTCTTTTGCAATTTCTTCAAGGTTATTATAAGCATTTTCTAAGTCTATTTTTGCTCCAACTCTATGTTCCATTCCTCCAACTAATACAATTTCTCTATCATCATCTTTTGCTGTTCTTAGTGATATTGTAGGGCTTTCACTATTTATATACATTCCTTTAAATAACTTATGATTTGTTTCTATCCCTATTACATATGAAGTTTCTTGATACATTTTCAAAAAATAAAATCCTGGTATATCTATTAAAGGATAATGTGTTGCAAGCACTACATATTTTGCACTCACTATCCCCCCTTCCGAATAAATTTTATATCCACTTAAACTCTTCTTTACTGAAATTACCTTTGTATCTTCATATATTTGTCCATTATTTTCTATTATTTTATCTACTAAACCTTTTAAATATTTTCTAACATTAAACATTGCTTGATTTGGAAAATTTATCGCACAAAGTACATTTTTTACCTGTGGCTCTATATCTTCTACAAACTCTGCTTCTCCCCCAATTTCTTTTACAGCTTTTACTTCATCTTTTATTTTTTTTACATCTTTTTCGTCTCTTGTAAATACATACGCATCTTGTCTTTCAAAATCACATTTTATCTTTTCTTCTTCTATTATTTTTGCTATATTTTCTATTGCATTTTGATTAGCAATATAATATTTTTGTGCAAATTCCTTGTCAAAATTATCTATCAAATATTTATAAAACAATCCATGTTGTGATGTTATTTTAGCAGTTGTATTACCTGTGGTTTTAGTGCTAAGTTTATCTCTATCTAAAATTACAACTTTTTTCCCTGCTTTACTTAAATAATATGCCGTACTTATCCCTGTAATCCCTCCTCCAATTATACATACTTCTGTTTCTATGTCCTTATCTAACTTTTTTCCATCTTCTATCAGTCTTTTTTGAGTTTTCATCCATAATGATTCCATATAAAAATCATTCCTTTCTTTTCATTCGGAGGTTAAATATTTTGCATACTAAAACCTCCTAAGTTTTAGTTTTTCCAAAACCTAGGAGGTTATACTATATATTTACTATTTTACTTGGAGCAGTTCTATTTGCTATTTTAAGTTCTATATCATTTTCTTTTATACCATTTTGCATCATTTCGTTTAATACACTTTTATACGCAAGTTCTGGGAAATTACTTTCTTTACTTAAATGTCCTAGCATAACATTCTCTAGTCCATAATCTACAAGTTTTGAAATTGTTTTTCCTGCATCTCCATTTGATAGATGCCCTCTATTTCCTGCTATCCTTGTCTTTACTCCATAAGGATATGAACAACACCTTAATACTTCTGGCTCATAATTTGCTTCTAAAAGTATAAATTTACTTGTTTTTAAATTAGCTAGCACTTCTTTTGTCATTTCTCCTAAGTCTGTTACAATGCTAATTTTCTTTCCTTCGTTTTCTATGCTAAATCCACATGGGTCCATTGCATCATGTGATGTTGAAAATGGAATTATTTTTAAGTCTCCTATTTCAAATTTTTCTCCTATCTTAAAATAGTTTTTATTTTCTACCTTTATAACTGCTTTTTCATTTTCTATCCCATTCCAAGTCCCTAAAGTAGCATATATCGGAATATTCCATTTTTTTGCTATTGTACCTATACTTCTTATGTGGTCTATATGTTCATGTGTTACCATTATTGCATTTATATCTTTAATATCTACATCTATTGTTTCTAATCCTTCTATTATTTTTTTTGCACTTACTCCCGCATCAACTAAAACTTTGGTTTCTTTACTTTGAACAAATAAACTGTTTCCTGTACTTCCACTATATAAACTGCAAAATTTCAATTTATTTTACCTCTCTATATTTCTTTTACTCTTGTTATTTTGGCTCCAAGTTTTGCAAATTTTTCTTCTATATTTTCATATCCTCTATCTATATGTTGCACATTATATACTTGCGTTGTTCCCTCTGCTACAATTCCTGCTATTACTAAAGCTGCTCCCGCTCTTAAGTCTGATGCAAACACTGGAGCTCCCACTAATTTATCTACTCCTTCAAATACAGCAACTTTTCCATTTGCTGTAATTTTTGCTCCCATTTTATTTAACTCTTCTGCATATTGAAATCTTGAATCCCATATACTTTCGCTTATCACACTTGTCCCATTTGCAATTGCCATTACAACACCCATTTGCGGTTGTAAATCTGTTGGGAATCCCGGATATGGTAATGTTTTTACATTTGCTTTATTAGGTCTTTTAGCACAGCTAACCCTTATTGCATCTCCACCTAAATCTTCAACCTCTGCTCCCATTTCTATAATTTTTGCAGTTATAGGTTCAAGATGCTTTGTTATACAATTTTTTATAGTTATATCTCCTCTAGTTGCAACAGCTGCAAGCATAAATGTTCCTGCTTCTATTTGATCTGGTACTACCGAATATGTTCCTTCATTTTTCAATTCTTTTACACCTTGAATCCTTATCCTATCTGTTCCTGCGCCTATTATATTTGCTCCCATTTTATTTAGGAAGTTAGCTAAATCTACTATATGTGGCTCTTTTGCTGCATTTTCTATGGTTGACAAACCATCAGCTAATACTGCTGAAAGCATTGCGTTTATTGTTGCTCCAACTGACACTATATCTAAATATATAGAATTTCCTTTTAGTTTCTTTGCTTTTACTTCAATTTTACCTTGCTCTGTTTCTACTTTTGCTCCCAATGCTTCAAATGCTTTTATATGTTGATCCATTGGTCTTGCTCCTAGTTTACATCCTCCTGGCATTCCAACAATTGCGTGTTTACATCTACCTAATAATGCACCTGTTAAGTAATATGATGCTCTAAATTTGCTTGTTAAATCTAAGGGTGCTTCCACACTTGTTATATTTCTTGTATCTATTTGCAAGGTATTTTTTTCTATTTTTTTTATTTTTACTCCAATTTTTTCTAGTATGTCGCAATATATTTTTATATCACTTATATCTGGTATGTTATCTATTGTACATACTCCATTAACTAATATTGTTGCTGGTAATATTGCAACTGCTGCATTCTTTGCTCCGCTTATTGTTACTTCTCCTTTTAACTTTGTTTTTCCTTCTATTACAATTTTTTCCAATGTAATTCCTCCAACGTATTTTTTTCTTAATAAAATATACCACAAATTATATTTATTTACAATATTTTATTGAAATTTCGATAGTTTATGTTAAATTTAAAGTTACTACTCAGCCCTAATGACATGAAAAGGAAACCTTTTACATTGAAATTGTAATCGGTTTTCTTTTTCCTATAT
>CANQLH010000048.1 GCA_947624655.1 uncultured Clostridia bacterium
TATTGGTTCTCCTTCTCTAGTGCCTCCTCCTGGTATTGGTTCTCCTTCTCTAGTGCCTCCTCCTGGTATTGGTTCTCCTTCTCTAGTGCCTTCTCCTGGTATTGGTTCTCTTTCTCTGGTGCCTCCTCCTGGTATTGGTTCTTTTTCTCTGGTGCCTCCTCCTGGTATTGGTTCTTTTTCTCTGGTGCCTCCTCCTGGTATTGGTTCTCCTTCTCTAGTGCCTTCTCCTAGTATTGGTTCTCCTTCTCTGGTGCCTCCTCCCGGTATTGGTTCTCCTTCTCTGGTGTCTCCTTCTGGTATTGGTTCTCCTTCTCTGGTGCCTCCTCCTGGTATTGGTTCTCCTTCTCTAGTGCCTTCTCCTGGTATTGGTTTTCCTTCTCTGGTGCCTCCTCCCGATATTGGGTCTCCTTCTCTAGTGCCTCCTTCTGGTGTTGTTCCTCCTGCCCCGGTACTTCCACTTGAGTTTTTGGTTTCTCCTTCGGTATCTACATTAGAGTTACTACCTCCACCTATTAATATGGCATCTGCATTAATTCCATTCGAAGATGATTTTCTTATTATTCTGTTTCTTGGATTATCTCCATCTGAGTCTTTTCCGCTTCTTGGCTTTGGTTTATTTAATTTATTAATCATAGCCGAGAATACTGCTCCACCCGCAAAGCTTCCTGCCGCACTTAATGTTCCTGCACTGTCAAATCCAAAGAATTTACGTAACAATTTTTCTGCTGGGATTAAAAATCCTATCGCAACTATACCATAAATCATATTCGTCGTAACAAGTGTAACTGCACTACCTACTAATACTGTATATAAGAGTAGATGGAATGGTTGAATTAGCACATTAAATATGTACTCTCTAATCCACATATTAAAGGCCTGTGCCCTTCCGATCTTTTATTTTATCTATTGGATATGTTAAGGCAACAAGTGGTGCCATTAATGTAAGAAATGCTATGTATATAACCCTTTTCATATATCTAATTGCAAACATTACAGTAAATACAGCAAGTACAAGGTAAATTATTAAATACCCACATGCAACTGGTACATAGTCATCATCCACTGAGACATTAAGATATAGCCTTGCATAATTTATGAAATACAGGATTTTTGAACCATTTGATATAGCTTCAGGAGCAACCCTTACATTCTGCTGACCTGTATTTTGAACTTCTGCTTCTCCTCCTTGCGTAGCAGTCCCTTCAGTTTGTGCATTTGTATTATTAAGTGCATTTTTAATTTGCTTTAGCTGGTCTTCATCATCCTTCAATGGTCCATTACCATAGTCACTTATTCGCCATATACATGTTTCTCGATCATAGTCTAATTCACATATCTTAACGTCTTTTCCATCGATTTCAACATAAAAGTTATACCAATGTGCATTCGGAGTTAAGAAATCGTATTTCTTTTCCTCATATCCATCCTTTAGAGTATATCCTCCTTCATTTCTTATCCAATTTGCTACTCTATTTATTGCCACCTCATCGGATATCACTTCCAATGCTGCTGGATTATACTGAATATTGCCATAGTCTGGATTTAGTGGAATTCCAGAACCTTCTCCTAGACTCGATTCTCCTTCTGAACTAGTTTCTTCTCCCGAGCTAGATTCTTGCCTAATACCGCATGCTTCACTTAAAAGCTCATTTATTTTATTTACAACATTTATTGTGCCTGCCATTATATAATGCATAAAAAATAATAAGCAAAATGCAACTATCCAGTCTACTAATCTTTGTTTATATTTAGCTTTATCTGGAGATGTACTTGATATTATTATTCTTATACCTACATAAACTAGTACAGAAAGCAACCCAACTATTGCTAAAGTCCTTAATGCTACATACCACCCTGTAATTATAGCTCTTAGTGACGACAATCCCTCGCCAGATGATTGTACTATATAACTACTATTATTATCTCCACTTAAGAAATCAATGCTTAACATTTGTACTTGGTTTGCAAATATTAGTTCTGGACTTATCTGAATAACTGGATATCTAATATCTTTACACCAATACTTATGTGGCTCTTGTACTTTGGTTCCACTCTCATCAACTTGTACTCCACTTCCTGGTGCATCAACTGCATATATCCATTTTCCTGTGAAACAACGTTGTATTAAAGTTATTGCAATATCTCCTATAAAAGTTGTAAAATCTCTTATTGGTGTAAATAATATACCACCAAGGTCAGTATCTGCATGAACTTTAGTAGGAAGAGCACAAAAATTAAATAAAAATACGCATACAAATGCTATTATTACTTTTTGTATTAAATTTTTATTCGTAAAGATTTTCATTGTATGCAACTTCCTTCCTCTCATTTTAAAAATTTCTCTTAGTGATATATTATAATTTAATTTTATTTTTTCTATCCATTTCTTCTCTTTTGTACTAATATATTTAAGTTTGTTTCAACAAATTCAAATTCTTTTGCTGTTGGTGTTATTTGAAGTATTGCTGTATCTGCACCTACTTTAAGCAATCCTTCTCCTTTTGTACATGTAACTAAAAAGTTTGCTTCTCCTTCTGAGAGTTTAAATACTTCTTTTAAATATGCTATTTCTGATTTATCTTGTGCTAAGAAAAGCTTTGTATCTGATGAAGTAAGTACTGCCTGTGCTTCTGGCTTCTCATAGAAGTCTTGAAATCTTTGAGATATTATGGCAAGTGAAACGTTTCTTTTTCTTGCACGTCTTGCCATTGTATTTAAAAAGTCTACGGCTTCTGGGTATGGAAGTAACATCCACGCCTCATCTACAATTACTCTCTTACGAGTAGCTCTTGTTCTATCCTCACTATTTTTCTTAACATATTTCTCCCATATCCAAGATAGAAGAATCTGCTGTGCAAGTGGTCTTGCAAACCTCTCTTCTAGTTGTGATATATCTAGGTTTATAAATGGAGAACCTTCAAGTAATTCGAATGTTGATTGTCCATCAAAATATGCCATTTGCCCATCATATTCTCTTATGTATTGTTTCATAACTTTTAAAAGATAACTATAATGGAATTGATAATCAGCTATTGTGTTTTCTTTAGCCTTTTTCTCTATTCTCTTATACCAGCTTCCTATTGTAGGCATTTGTTTTTTATTTTTTGCTAGCATATTTCTTTTATCACGACTTGTTTCATAAAGACTTGATGGATCATTTGTTATTCCTAGTGCTTGATATTCTTCTGCAACACTTTCTGCAATAATTTGCTTTGTAAGCTCATTTACATCTGTGCTTCTAGTACTTCCTCTTGCCATTGTAAGTAATGCCTGTGTTACGTCCTCTACTTTATTTTCTACGTTAAGTGTTATTCTATCTTTTCCTGTTATTTCATCCTTTACGGTTTCAAGCTCTATATCAAAAAGGTTGATTACGGTTTTTGAGTTTGGACTAAGTACTACATTTATTCCTCCAAGACTCTCAGTAACTATTGAATATTCTCCTTCTGCGTCTAATGCTAAGCTCTCTATACCCATAAGAACTGATGATCTTGATATTAGCGTTTTCATTGTAACTGATTTTCCTGCTCCAGATTTAGCAAATATAACCATATTATAATTTGTAAGTGAAGAGTGGAAATTATCAAATAATATTGGCACACCAGTTTGTTTATTAAATCCAAGTGGTATACCTGTTGGATGTCCAACTTCTGATGTAGTAAATGGGAATACTGTTCCCATTGAACGTCTATCGAATGTATGTGATTTATTTATTTTATTTTGCATTAAAGGAAGATTTGATTGAAATCCTTCTTCTTGCATAGCCCACGCTGATTTTATACCTACAAGAGTTTTTGACATTTCTGTTGATAAAAGTTTAGTAAATTTGTCAAGTTCAGCTAAGCTATATGCAAATAATGTTGATATAACCGTTGCTTCAAATAATTTGTTATATCCTGCTGCAATTTCATCTCTTAGTTGTTCTGCTTCTAATCTTTTTTGTGATAAAGAACTCTCCCTATTTATATTTCCTCTGTCTGCTGCAACTATTCTTTCTGTTTCTAGTTCATTTATTACTCTATTTAATTCACTTTGAGACCTTGCTTCTGGTATTGGGTTTATGTATATTGAAGTATTTATATCTCCAAACAAATACATATCCCTAAATATGTCTGGGAAAGAACACATTCTAGGTAATGTTGATACAAAAAAGCTTCTTGCATATCTTTTTGCATTTGATATAATCTCAATATGATCTATATTTGATGCATCAATTCCTGATGGCGAAATTAAATCCTTTACAGTCTTTTTTTGTAATATTTCAATTTCTTCCTTAGGCTGTTTTAATTGTTCTTCCTGCTTTTTTAACTGTTTTTTGCCCATTTATGTTCTCCTCCTTTTCATTTGTTCTTGCTCTCCTTGTCCCTTTTGTATTTGATGTTTTCTTATTTGCTCTTTGTTCTCTTTCATTTGTAATCTTTTCATTTGCCTCTTTTGCAACTTCTTTTCCAATATATGGCTCGTTTTCGTTAATAATCATTCTTGCCATTTCTCCAATTATGTCATCCATTCTGTTCTTTCTTTCTTGTAATTTTCTTTCTTTTTCTGTAACAACTTCTTCGACAACTTGTTGTGCTTTTTCTTCTGCTTTTTCTCTTATTTCTTTATCAAGTGCTGCTATCTTTTTATCTATAACTTCTGGTGCTGTTGAATATAGCTCATCATATCTTGCATTTAATGCTTTATCTAGTCCAAATACTTCTGCTTCATCTCTATTATATGCCATATACAATAACTCTACTAATGCGTTAGAATCAAGTATCTTTCCTCCAACTCCTGATGCTGATAATGCACTAATTATTGATTGGCATCTAGTATATAATTCTGAAAATGCGATACTCTTCATTTCATCTTTATCAAAGTTTTCATTTCCAATATCTGATGGATAGAATGAAGTTATTATGTAATATTGTTTATTTAATACATTTTTATTTAAACTCATCTGTTGTGTATTAAATATAATGTCTTTTCCATATTCATATAGATTTCTTAATTTTGTGAGCTCATAGAATTGACTCCTTAACTCATCTTTTGTATATAGGCCTGATGTTCTGTTTGATTCATATGTTGCTTCTCTTCTTCTTAACTGAGCTTCTATTTCATTTATTCTTTTATTATAATTTGAAATACTACCTTCCAAGTTTACTTTTCTTGTTTGTACATATATTTGTATAGGGTATCTCAAAGAATTTAGAAATTGAATAAATCCCTCTTCAACTGCTGTTTGCTCCATTTCTGACATTAAATCATAATTGACACCTTGGCATTCTACAACCATCAAATATTTATTTCCATTTTTTTGTACAATCATGTTATCTTCTACTTTGTCAAATTCCATAAATGTCATTATTGATTGTTTATTATATCCTTTTGTTGCTGTATTAGAAGTCATAATTGCACCTTTTTCATCTTCTGTATTTGATTCTTCGTCTTTCTTTTTTTGATTATCTTTTATTTTTACAAATACTAATACTCCTATAAGTATAAATAATACGAATACCATAAATACCAATAAATATAATAATAACTGTGTTATTTGATTGTTATCTGTCATCTTTAGTTCCTCCTTCGGTATAAATATATATTTTATTTTTATTCCTTACCTTAAACTTTATCCACCTAATTAATACATCATCAATATTCTCTCCTCCAGTTTTTCTAGTTATATCAAGTGTTGCAAGATTTGGTACTTTTAAAGTTCCTAAGCCAAAACCTATTAAAGCAAATACTAGCAGAATTATTAGTCCAACTGTACCAAGTCCGACAGTTTTAAATAGCCACCAAAATAAAATTCCTGCTACCGAGGATATTGCAGTGTATATTAGCGATTTTGTTGAAAAGATAAATAATATTCTTCCTTCACCTTTTACATTTCTTGGTATTTGATATGCCATATATTCTTTGCTCCCTTCTCTTATGTATATTTATGGGCAAGATTACCCTATTATTACTTATATAGTATTATAGCAGATTATTGTAAAAATTCATAGACTTTTAGCAAAAAAAATATAATTTGTAATATTTTTGTCAAAAATTTGTAATAATAAAAAAAATTTTTAAAAAAAATGCATTGAAATTAGAAATAAATTACTTGACTTTTGCAAAAAAATACTGGAGGAAAACCTCCAGCATTTTTTAAAATTTCTACCATGTCTAAATAGTAGACTTGAATTATGCACCAGCATTGAATTCTCCTGCAAAGTTGTAAATTATATTTGTTACGCTAACTGCTGCAAATAGTAAAACTGCACCAATTATGTATGGTATCATGACTTTCTTGTATTCTGCCTTTTGTTCTGCACTTCCTGCCATGTATTTAATACCTACAACCATAAGTATACCAACTGCAGCTATTGTTCCTATTACTTGGATAACTCCTAAGATTGTTCTTCCCATATTTCCAACGTTATTAGACATATTTCCTTTATTAGGAGTTACATCTACATCACCAACCGTTGCTAAAACTGGGCTAATTGCTGTAAATACCATCATAATAGTCATTAATATAGGTAATACTTTTATTAACTTTTTCATTTTTCCCCCTCCTTTTTTATAATATATATATATTAAATTTTATCTCAATTTCTTGAGAAAACATTAATAACTTGTTTTAAATCAACTTAAATAATGTCCACATGTCTTACACTTTACGTGTCCTGATTCAACGATTACTCTATCAGGATAGTATGTTATTTGACCATTCATTTTATTGCCAACCAAAGTATGACAGTTATGTCCTTCATATGTACCGGTACAATAGATCTCTTCATATCCGCTTTCGTGTGCTGTAGTTGCTTCATTTACTCCATCATATATTACTGCTGTTATATTAACTGCACCAAATATTAGTACTGAGCCTATTACATATGGAAGAAAACTTCTTTTATATGATGCTCTCTGTTCTGTACTACCTACCATATATTTTATTCCAAGTACCATTAATATACCTACTGCTGTGAATGTTCCTATAGATTGTATAACTCCTAATATCTGATTCATTATTTCTTTTTCACTTGAATCCTTAAATATATCTTCAAACATTGGAGCTATATTTGATGCACCAAATAGTACAATGCATCCGAATTATATATGGCATCATAGTTCTTTTGTAATTTGCTCTTTCTTCTACACTGCCTGTTACATATTTTATACCTATTATCATCAAAGCTCCTACTGCTACAAATGTTCCTATCATTCTTACAAAATCTGTAACGTTATCAATAAATCCTAAATCAATCGAAGCATCTGCTCCATTGCCATCAATGTCATCTGGAGTAACTGCATATGAATATGCAAAAGATAGGATTATCATTATTGCTATTATACTAGATATGACTATCTTTTTTATGTTTTTTTTCATCATTGCAAATTCCTCCTTTACTCTTGTTATTATTAAAATAGTTTCCCACAGTTTTTTATGCTGATTTTGTATAATCAATTTTTGCATATTCATGGTTACATTCTATTTTTGTTGTGACTGAAGCTGTATGGCTGTCTAATCTGTCTCCTACTGTTATAGCTACTTTCCAAATTCCAAATGCTCCAAATACTACAATGCAACCTATCACGAATGGTAACAACATTTCTTTTACTTTTGCTTGCCCTTCTGCTCCACCAATCATAAACTGTACACCTAATACTGTTGCAACTATTACTGCTATTACAACTCCTAGCGTTAGCAACGTATTATATAAATATCCTGATGCTTCTTGTAATTTAGCTTGAGGGATTTTACTTTCGCTGTTACTTTTTCCAGTCGCTATAAAATCATCTCCATCCTTTATTACTTCTGATAGAGCATATGTTTGAGCATTAGTGCTAAATATCAGAATAAGGATTATTATTAATATTAAAGTTCTTAATATATTTTTCATATTCCCTACCTCCTATTTAAACACATTTTTCTTTATTATATAACATTTTTTTTTATTTTTCAACTAGTTTCTTTTTATTCATTAAATATATTATATATTATACTTGTTACATTAGAACCTGCAAATATAAGTATTGCACCTATTACGTATGGTAACATTGTTTGTTTATACTCTGCCTTTTCTGCTACACTTGCCATTAAATATTTTACACCTAATATTGTAAGCATCAATATAGATATTGCGCTACCTACAGCTCTAACTACCCCCACTATTGTATTTCCAATATTTACTACAGCTCCATTATCTCCATCTCCACCTTGTTGTATATATTGCTCTGGACTCCCCAAACCTAATGCATGTACTTCTAATATAAAACTTGATATTATCAAACATAATAATATTATTAATGTTGTAGCTATTATATACTTCTTCATAAAGGATTCCTCCTTTTTTACATATTAATCTAATTTTATTATACAGTATTTTTTAAAATTTTGCAAATTTTTATGAAAATTTAGAATTTTTGTATTTTTTTAGTTGGATTTTAATAAAAATAAAAAAGTTATCCTTATGATGTTTTTTGATAAATATTTCTTAACTAAAGCAGTCATTGTAATAAGTAAAGTGAAAAATTATATATATTTACTATCATTTTACTTGCAATATAAAAAAATATGTAGTAAAATATAATTACCTAACAGGTAATTTACTTAAAAGAAGGTG
>CANQLH010000049.1 GCA_947624655.1 uncultured Clostridia bacterium
TTTCTGGAAAATGGACATTGCAACTTTTTATCAATTCTATTTTGCAATTTTTTATCAATTTTATATTGACATTTACATATGGAGTAACAGATTTTAGGATGCAAACATCTTCCCTATGCAGTATAGTTAAGAATACATTTGGGATGAATCCATACGATAAAAGTGCATATATATTTTGCAATAAAAGAAGAAATAGTATAAGAGTACTGTGTTACGATAAAAATGGCTTCATTCTTGCTCAGAAAACATTGTTAGATACAGATAATCTCAAATTCCAGTGGCCTAGAAATTCAAAAGAGCTAAAAAACATATCTAAAAGACAGTTAGAATGGTTGTTATCGGGGTTAAAGATAGAACAGAAAAATAGCTTTAAAGAAATTGAAATAAATGAAGAAAATATAGCTTGTTAAGTCACAAAAAAGTCATATAATATTTACAAATAAAACGTCTAAAAGTATTGATATTTTAGGCGTTTTATGATATTATCATAATAATAAAAATGATAATAATTAATGGAGAAGAATATATTATGACATATGAAGAATTGCTAAAAAGAAATAATGAATTAGAGGAAAAAATAAAAGATAAAAATGAAATAATTGCAAAGAATAATATAGAAATAGAAAAAAATTATATAGAAATCGACAAATTAAAAGCTACAATTGAAAATCAGCAATTGCATATAAATACATTAAATAAACTTGTATTTGGACCTAAAAGTGAAAAACAGCCAAAAGATGAAAATATTTATGTAGAAGGAACGCAAATAAGCATTTTTGGAGAAGTAGAAGATGAAGAGATAAAAGAACAGGTAGAAGAACAAACAGAAGAAGTTATTGTACACAAGAAGAAAAATTCTAAGAAGAAAGTTTCAGGAATAAAGAAAGCAGAATTAAAAAATGTAACAATAGAAACAAGAGAAGTTTTGCTTGATGAAGATAAGCATAACTGTCCTGAATGTGGAGAACAAATAGAGAGAATAGGAAAAGAAGTTGTAAGACAAGAAATAGAATATGTTCCTCCAAAATTTGTACTTGTAAATCATGTAAGAAATATATATAAATGTACAAAATGTGGAACAGAAAAAAGCGAAAAAGAGACACCAACAATAATAAAAGCAAAAACACCAAAAGCACTTTTATCACATTCATTTGCCTCTCCTTCTTTAGCAACAGAGGTAATATATCAGAAGTATTACATGGGAGTTCCTTTATATAGACAAGAGAAAGTTTGGGATGATAGAGGATTGATTTTGCCAAGAAATATGATGTCAAATTGGTGTATAAAGTTAAGTGAATATTATCTTGAACCAATATATAACTTAATTATGAAGCAAATGAAGGAACAAAATGAAGTAATCCACCAAGATGAGAGTGCGCCACGAACGTATAGGCAAGTAGCGTGAGTTACTTGAAGATACAAGTAATTGTATAGATGATGGTAGTAGGTCTACCGAAAACGCCATACAGGTGGAGTTTTCAAACCACTCTAAGGTGCTGTATTCAAAAGATATGGTATTGAGCGTTAGAGAAAAGGCAATGTTAAAATTGTCAGGTGTGTATTAAGGAGATGAATGAACAAGTGAACCACTTAGAAAGCATCGAAAGGTGTAGATTTCATCAAAACTGGGAGGTTTTCGTTAGCCCAGGATAAGTTTAGAGGAAACCTGTTTACTGTCTAAACGGTGAACGGTGCAGAGGTGGCATGAACTTAATATAGGCGTCTATATGAAACGTGGGAACCTACGGACTAATGATAAGGGAGTATATCAAGTGGCAGAAACCATAAGATAAGAGTACCAATGTAGTCATAGGGGCAGATTAAGTCGTAGTAGTGAAGAAGTTTCTGTAGTGGAAATGGAGTGAAGGACTTGAAGTTATTAGTTTGAACAAATAAGTCAACTTTGAAAGGAGGAGGAACTTATGGAAGAAACGAAACCATTTAAAATTTCAAAACAAGCAGTGAAAATAGCATTTGATAGAGTAAAAGCAAATAAAGGAACATATGGAATTGATGAACAAACAATAACAGAATTTGAAGAAAACTTGAAAGATAATTTATACAAAATCTGGAACAGAATGTCATCAGGCACATACTTTCCAAAACCAGTAAAAGCAGTAGCAATACCTAAAAAGAATGGTGGAACTAGAATACTAGGAATACCAACAGTTGAAGACAGGGTTGCTCAAATGGTAACAAAAATGTATTTTGAGCCAAACGTAGAGGAAATATTTTATGAAAACTCATATGGGTATAGACCAAACAAATCAGCCATACAAGCAGTAGGGGTACTGAGGGAAAGATGTTGGCGTAAAGATTGGGTAGTAGATTTTGACATCAAGGGACTATTTGATAATATTAGACATGACTACCTAATAGAAATGGTCAAAAGGCATACGAAGGAACAATGGATAATTCTCTATGTAGAAAGATGGCTAAAAACACCATTCAAAATGCAAGATGGAAAAATAGTAGAGAGAACAGCAGGAACACCACAAGGGCGGAGTAATAAGTCCTGTGTTGGCAAATTTATTTATGCACTATGTGTTTGACGATTTTATGAGTAGAGAATTTCCTAATGTGAATTGGGTGCGTTATGCAGATGATGGCGCATTGAACTGTGTATCATTAAAACAAGCAAAATATATGATAAAAGTTTTAGATAAAAGATTTAAGTTATTCGGATTAGAATTAAACTTAACAAAAACAAAAATTGTATATTGTAAAGACAGCGACAGAAAAGGAAATTATGAAAATATAACATTTGATTTTCTAGGTTATACATTTAAACCAAGATACGTAAAATGTGGTAAAAAGAAAGGATTTACAGGATTTTTACCAGCAATAAGTGACAAAGCAAAGAAAGTAATAAAACAAGAAGTAAAAGAGTGGAAAATGCAAAGAAAAGTAAACAAAAACATAAGAGATATAGCGAATATGTATAACAGCAAAATACAAGGCTGGATAAATTATTACTCGCACTATTACAAATCAGAAATGTATGACATAATAAGATATATAAATAAATGCATAATAAAATGGGTTAGAAGAAAATACAAATTTAATTCAACAAGGAAATCTGTAAAATGGCTAAAAAGAGTAATGCAAAATGAACCAAAATTATTTGCACACTGGAAAAGTGAGAAATTTGTAATGGCAATATAATTGGGAGCTGTATGAAGCGAGAGTTTCACGTACAGTTCTGAGAGAAGCTTAAGGGGAAGTTCCTTAGGCTTACTTACTCAACGATACAATGTAATAAAGAGCAAGGAAGAAACGCATCAAGTAAATCATATATGTGGGTTACAGCATCTGGGAAACTAGAAAAGAAAAAAGGTGTAATATTCCATTACTCTCAAAGTAGAAGTTCAAGCGAAGCAGAAAAATTGCTTGAAGGATTTAAAGGAATATTAGTAACGGAGGGATATTCTGGATATAACAGTTTAGATGAAAAATTAACACATGCAGAATGTTGGGCACATGCAAGGAGATATTTCTTAGAAAGTGTGCCATTAGATGAAAATAGAAAGCCTGTAAAAACAAGCACAGGATATACTCGGGGTAGAATACATAAATGAACTATTTAAAATAGAAGAAGAAATATCAAAACTTAGTAATGAGGAAAAATTAAAAATACGTCAGCAAAAATCAAAGCCTGTTTTAGATAAATTCTATGAATGGGTTTCTGAAACTATGGAAAAATATATAACGAATAAGAAGCTAAAAGATGCACTTGTTTATGTTACAAACCAAAGAGAGAACCTAAGCAAGTTTATTAATGATGGCAAAATTCCAATAGATAATTCGAGAGCAGAAAGAGCAATAAGACCATTTGCAGTACATAGAAAGAATTGGCTATTTGCAGATACAGTAGCAGGTGCAAAAGCAAATGCGGTTTGGTATAGCATAATAGAATCTGCAAAAGCAAATAATTTGAATATAAATAAATATATTCTTTATCTGTTAAGTACTCTACCACAATTGGAAGGTGAACAAGAAGAAACCTCTTTAGAAAAATATCTTCCATGGTCAACTAAGCTTCCTGAAGACATCTTGAATTATGACGAAGAATATAAAGAACTTAATATTGAAGACGAAAAAGTATAATGTGAAAACTCAGGTCATCCCACTAATATAGGATAGCCTGAGTTTTATTTTACTGCCATTCCAGTAACGCGTCTTGTTTGATCGCTTACCTAATATAGGATAGCCTGAGTTTTATTTTACTGCCATTCCAGTAACGCGTCTTGTTTGATCGCTTACGCTTTTTATTAGTAGTTGTAACTGGTGTTACAGGTGTAAGGAGCTTATTTACATTTATCCTACCAAAACCTAACTCACGGTCTACTTTTATCCAATCTCTAAATGTTGCTTCTGGTATATCTACTTCTTTTGCATATTCGTTCATTGACATACCGCTTGCTTTAAATTCTGCTACATATTTCATTTTCTCTTCTTCTGTATATGTTCTCTGACTTGACATAGCTAGTTACCTCCTTCGTTTTTTATTTAATTTATCATATCTTGTAGAAGGTATCTAGCCGCGTTTTCTTTGATCGCTTACTAATTAATTGCTAACATTATTTTGTTTATCTATAATTTCTTCAACAAATTCTTTTGATAGATTTACTATACTACATATTTCTTCTATTGACATATCCTTTTTATATAAGGCTAGTATAATCTCTTTTTGTTGCTTTTGTAACTCTTTTTTTCCAAGCTCAATCCCCTGTGACAAACCCTGTGACATACCCTGTGACATTCCAAGTTCAATGCCTTCTTCTTTTGCAGCATCGGCATAAGATAACATATCTCTTAAGTCTTTTACTCTTTGATAATACATTTCTGCTGTTTCAGGATCTTGTGTAAGTCTTTCTAATTCTTCTTGAGCTTCTTTTAGCGCTTTTTGAACTTTACCATCCATTTTTGCTTTACCCCCATCTTTAATAAACTTTATCCAATCGCCCTTTTCTTTATCATCCTGTCCGTCTTTGTATTTGCCTAATTCTAAAATATGTATTTCTAAGTTCTTTGTAAATACTTTATCTAAATGAGTTTTTTCTCTAATATCCCATTTAGTATGATATTGAGAAATTCCTTTTGTTATACCTAGGTTTTCTTTTGAAATTAATATTGCAATTGTTTTTTCTAGCATACGGTATTTATCGCCTTTTTTAAATCCTTCTGTGTATGCTGATGCCCAGTAGTATAAAATTCTCTCAGGCATATATTTATAACTTGATGCTTGCATTTCTACTATTATCTTTGTACCATCTTTAAGCTTTGCCTTTACGTCAATGCGTCCAATTTTATCATCTATTTCTTCTCCAATTAATCTTTTGTTAGTATCTAAAGTTAATTCATCAATTTGAATTCCTAAAATCTTCTCAAGAAATCCTTTTGTAATTTCTTCGTTTCCAACTTTGCCAAATATTCTTTGGAAAACTAAATCATTAGTAACATCTAAATCTTCTATTTGTTCAAAATTTTGTATCATTAATATTTCCTTTCTAATTATATCTTAATTCATAAGGTAAATCAAGATATAATATTAAAAATTATTTTTTTATAGTTACGAAATAATGCTTTTATATTAAAGAATAGTTAAAATGATTTATTTGAAAGAGCTGCGTAAGCGATTAACCGAAGCGTAGCGTAGGGCGAATGGAGCAGTCTACATATAATATCCTTAATTTGTAGACTGCGACACCAAAGCTCTAAAAATAAATCATTTCAGCTATTCTATTGAAACAACCCATTATCCTGTAACTTTTTATAATGTATCTGTTAATTGAAATTATTTAATAATATTTTGCAACCAACTCCTTTGCGATTGGTATTAAATTAATGATTTGTTTTAGGCGAAATCCTAAAGAATTTATAAAGTTTACCTAAGATGTAAAAAGTTAAATAAAATTATATTTTATGTATTATTTATATAATGCTGTGAGTAGAAAGTCAAGAAAAAAGATGTGACAAAATATGACATAGAAATTTTCTAGCCGCTTTCATTGATGGTTTACACAGCAGATTTTGTTTTTGCATTGAAAAGGTAGTAATTTTTAGTAGATTATGGTATACTAAAAATATAGGTCAAGGAGAGTCGTAAAAAATGATGTATACATTATGTAAATATGGAGGCAAAACAGAATTGGTTATTTCAGATATAAGAGCCTAACATATTTAAAACAAAGCGGATATAGTGTATACTTTTAAAGAGCAAGAAATTAAATTTTATTGTTAAATATTTGTAAGGGGGGATAAAATGGTAAATGTAACAAAAAATAAAATAATAAAAGCTTTAAAATATTTAGGAGAATATCCAAAATCATCATTAAGAAAAGATGAATTAATAGAATTATTAGAAGATTTATATAATGAAGAAAATATAGTACATCTTACATATATAATAAATTATAATATGTATAGTTTATTAACAGAACTTATGAATGCTAAAGGCGGAATTTATGTAAGTATAGAAAAAGAAGATGAAGTGAAGCTTTTATCTAATATATTAATTATTGTAGAACCTGTAAAAATAGAAACAAAATTTTATATTAGATTTGAAGATGGAATGAAAGAAAAAATTAAAAAATTTATAAATGAAGAAAATGAAAAGATAATAAAAGAAAATCAGAAAATAGTTGATCTAATAATTAATATAATTGAAACATATGGAATAATACAAATAGAATATGAGTTAGCAAATATGCTTTATAATTTATTAAATGAAGATATAGATGTTGAAGAATTAATCGAACTATTAGAATATAATATAGATTTAAGAAGAAAAGCATTTATTTCTGAAAGTAAAGTGGATTCATTTTTGATTTCTAATGAAATTTATGACCCTCAAGCAATAATAGATGAAAGAGGAAAAAGAAATTTAGATTATAAAGGATATACAATTGAGGAATTAAAATGTAAAAATAGAAAAGCATTAATTAACTGTGATGAAGCAAAAAAAATTCTTTCTTTTTTAAAAAAGAAAAAATTTGAAAATCCAGAAAAATTAGTAAAGACATATATACATGATATTATGATTTCACCTGAAATAAATATTCAAAACTTTATGAATGTAAAAGGACTCAATATCAAAGATTTGAATGAAGCAAATGAATATGTTCAATTAATAATAAATTTATATAATAATATACCTCATTATGATTTATATGGGTATTCTCCAAATGATTTAATGGAATTAAGTAAAAAAGAATTGGAAAGAGAAAAAGAAAAAAACAAAAAGAATAAAATTGGTAGAAATGATTTGTGCCCATGTGGAAGTGGGAAGAAATACAAGAACTGTTGTGGAAAAAACGCATAAATAAAGGGTTTGCAGATTTTTGA
>CANQLH010000050.1 GCA_947624655.1 uncultured Clostridia bacterium
ACACCAGTAAATAATGGATGGTATAAGGGAGGACCAGTAACAGTCACAATAAATGCAGGAGAAGATGTAAAAAAAGAAGGAGTAACAGACATATCAGAAATAAAAGGAGTAATATATGAAATAACAGGAGCAACGAATAAGACAGTAACAAATCCAGTACAATCAGGAGTACAAGAAAACATAATACTAGATGGAACAACAACGATAACAGCTCAAACAGTAGACAATGCAGGAAATGTATCAGAAAAATGCGGAGAAGTACAAGTACAAATAGATGGAGTAGCACCAGAAATACCAACAATAACACTAGACCCAATAAAAGCCAATGGTTCAAATGGATGGTATAACCAAGGAAATATAACAGTAACAATATCAGCAGAAGGAAAAGATGCACAATCAGGAGCATGGCAGATAGAATATACAGTAGGAAGCAAAACGCAAACAACAGAAGAAGGAACACTAACACAAGAGGTATTAATAAATACAGATGGAACGACAGAAATAACAGCAAAGACAATAGATAAAGCAGGGAACAAATCAACAACAGAAGCATCAGCGACAGTAAAGCGTGACGTAACGAAACCAACGAAAGCAAATTTAACAGTAACAGCAAGTGACAAGACGACAATAACAGTAACAGCGGAAGGAGCAGACACAACCTCAGGGGTTGCGAGTTATGAATTCCAATACAAAAAAGACACAGAGACGAGCTATAAGCCACATGGAAGTATAGTTAAAACAACGAATACATTGGCTACACATACATACAATAATCTAGAACAAGGAACAACATATAACCTAAAGGTGATAGTAACAGATCAAGCGGGAAACGCAAAGACAGATGGGACAATAACCACCCAGGCTACAGTAAGACCAGAGCCTAAAATCGGCGATTATATAGATTACCTCCCTGAGATCGCTAGCTATACTGCTAAGGCCACGCTCACGGGCTATGACTCAGATCAAAACTTTTCTACCGACTCAGGTGTTAGTTGGAGACTATATGATGCGGATGACGAATACTTGTATCTCATATCAGCTATGCCTGTGAACAAAAACTTCAATCTGTCGGGTTTTGAGGGTTATAATAATGGGGTTTATGTCCTAAATGAAGCATGCAGCGCCATGTATAGTAATACTGCGATGAGTGCTACTGCTCGATGCTTAAATCTCGAGGATTTGGAGGCTCACCTAGATCTAGATGCGGCGCACGAACGGGGGGAGACCAAGCGGTTTATTGTTCTTAAGCAGACTCTCTTTAGATTTGAATGATAACTTATACTTCCCATCAATATTCAGGTATGAAAATAATGTAATCGTGGATAGTGGTGCTTCTACGCGGGAATCTGGGACCCGCTGAACAAAGAACCTCATACTCGGGCTACCAACATGCTGCGTCTTCTTTTAGCTTTATCGTGGCATATTACGGAATAGACGTACCTACTAGAAGTTCCGTACCTGTAAGTCACTGGCACGATGACATGTATAATTGTCTGCTACAGTATGTAGGTGACAGCAGAATGAATTCCCCACAGGGGGAGTATTGGTTATCGTCGCGTATCCAGGAGTACTCTGACAGATCGGGGGCTATAACTGTTACCTTTGGTCTGTATGCCAAGGATACCGACGCCTTCGAGATTAGTGGACTATACCTATCAAATAATAAGAGCAATTCCTATTCCAAATCTCTGAAACCTATTGTACAAATTCCTCGCACATCCGTCATCGTAGGTGATTCGGGCAACGGGAAACAGAATTACCCGTGGAGCTTATCCTGTAAATGATAAAATAAAATAGTTACCGATCAATACAATAGCGTAGTGACAAATCCATCTTCGACATATACAATACTTGTCGGAGGTGGATTAAAAATAACGAAAGAATATAGTGAAGCAGACAAAGCAAAATACTGTCGAGGCTTTAAGAAGTGCACATTACCAATAACAGATTATGCAGAAAAAATGGGAATACCAGTAGAAGAATTAAAGGTATGGCTAAAAGAATATAAAGAGCCACTGCCATATGGTGCGATTAATTTGTCTAGCTTGTTCAACCAGCAAAATGATAATAGCACCAAAGCAAGCTTTAAATTCAACACAGAGACAATAAAGATAAATATAGCAGAAGACTGTGATAAGAATGTATTAAAGAAAATGCTGGAATTAGGGATGTGGATGTGTAATGTTAAATAAATTATTAGAAGAAAATCTATATAGATAAGAAGTTTAGCTTTACAGGGAATATCCAGTTTAACTATAAATTTGATTACAATAATTGTTTTTATCTTAAATTTATGATATAAATATATTTAGAATAAAGAAGTATAATAAATGTGAAATGGGTGGTTAATTTGGATAATGTGAATTTAATGGAATATTGGTTAAATAGTAGTGAAGAGGATTATAAGGTAATGCAATATTTATATTGTGGAAAGAAAAATAATTATTGTTTATTTTTTGGGCATTTAGTTATTGAGAAATTATTAAAAGCATTATATGCAAAGAATAATGAAGAAAATCCTTATGCTATAAAATCACACAACTTATTAGCATTGGCAGAAAAGTGCAATTTAGAATTAACAGATGAGCAAGTTGAAAAATTACAAATAATTACACAATTCAATATAAGTGCTAGATACGATGATTATAAGGAAACCTTTAATCAAAAATGTACAGATGAATATACGTCTATACAAATAAAAAATATAGAGGAGGTGCGAATATGGTTGAAAAATCTATTAATCGAGAAATAATGGAGTCCATACAAAAATATATTGAGAAAATAAGTGAGCATTATAAAATTGAAGGTATAATATTATTTGGCTCTTATGCAAAGGGAACAGAAAATGAAGATAGCGATATTGACATAGCAATAATTTCAAGTGATTTTAGTGATATTATTGAAGATGGAGCAAGATTAATTGGACTAACATGGAAAATAGATACCAGAATAGAACCACATCCAATAAAAAAGGAAGATTTTGAAAAAGTTTCAAATCCTTTTATAAAAGAAGTTGTAGATACAGGAATAAAAGTAGCATAAAAATGTTTAACGAAGGTACACATTTGTAATTATGAGTAAGTTTTACCAAAATGTAATAAAAATGTAATAAAAAATGTATTGCAAAGTGAAAACAAAAATGTTAGAATTAACTTAATAAGAAAATATCAAAAAAGCATGAAAAAAGGTAGATGAAAAGAAATGAAAGAAAAAGACCTAAAACAGATAAACGCTGAAAGCCTTGAGGCTGTACACACACACACACACATGTAGTGCTAGTGGCTATTTAGCATGCAAGAAAAATGAATATAATTATGTAAGTAGGACACAGGAGAGATATATTTGTGGATGCAGATATGTTTCGGCTGTGTCTTTTTAGCATGTACTTTTGCAATGTGCCATACTTGAGATATATACAAATTTTTGTAAAGAGAATTTTGTCACTGATTTTTCATAGAAATTCTAAAGCTATTTTACGGAAAGCGTTCACGCTGTGCGTGGAAGGGTGCCGTCAAGGAATTTTAGAATTTCTGTGAAAAAACCAATGACAAAACTACTTTTAAGAAAATTTAGATACAATCTCGAACAAAGGGAAAAGTAAAAAAGTCTCTCTTTATGGTTAGAAACCTAAAAATAGCATTTTTGTTTGGTCTTTTAGCTATTTAAGGTTTCTAACCATAAGGAGAGAAGTGTACAAATGAATTTAGGAGGAGAAAGACCATGATAGAAAATTTAAAAGAAAATTCAGAAGGAAAATTAAAAGCTGGTTTATCAAAGAAGATGTGCTTTTTAGGAGAAGAAGCAGGAAGAAAACAAAATACAGAAGAAAAAACAACAATAGAAGTTAGAAGTGAGCAAGGTATAACAATGGTTGCGTTAGTAGTAATGATAATTATATTAATTATACTAGCGTTAATTACCATTGGAACAATAACAGGAAGGCTAGGAATACTAGATATAAGTACAGAAGTTGCAGGTACATATGGGACAGAGCAAAATAGGTCAAGGTTAGAAGCTTTGGTGGAAGATACTATTTTAAAATATGACATAGTAGGAGAAAAGTTAACCACAGAGAAACTAGCAGAAGAGATTGAGAAAGAAGATTGGATAAAGAAGGCAGAAGTAAGGAAAGATGAAGACGGAAAACCAAATGATATATTAGTAGAAACAGAAGATGGAGATAATTTTCAAGTAGAATATGACGAAGAGACAGGAGAAAAACATATACATGAATTAGGAAAAAGCGATGGAGAGTCATTCCCAAAAGTAGAGGCAGAATATGAAAGAGAAAGTACAAGCATAAAAGCAAAAGCATATGATGAAGACACAGGGATAGAGAAAATAGAGATAATATATGGAGGAGAAGTAGTAGGAACGCAAGAAGGAGATACAGCAGAATTTAAAGTAAGTAAATCAGGAACATATACAGTAAAGGCAACAGCAAACTCAGGAAAAGTAGCATATACAACAGTAAGAGTATCAATGAAATTAAGAGCACCAACAATAAGGATAACATCACAAGGAAAGATACAAAACGGTTGGTATGGAGGAGATGGAATACCAGTAGAAGTAACAATAAGCACAGAGGACAAAACAGTAACAGAAGTACACTACATGCTAAGAGGAGTAACTCAGCAAGATGATACAAGTGTACCAGGAAGGGAAGCAAGAGTAACAATAACAAATCCAGGAAGAACAATTATAACAGGATACACAAAAGATGGAGAAGGAAACGAATCAGAGTATGTAACACAAGATGTAAAATATGACAATGTAAAACCAAGGATAGATAAAATAGAAGCAGAAGGAGAAAAAGGAAACAACGATTGGTTCATAAGTGATGTAATAGTCTCAGCCGAAAAAGCAGAAGATGCAAACTCAGGAGTTGCAGGATATTATTTTTGGATACCAACAGAAGAAGATATAAAAAGTAATAAAATACCAAGTATAGAAGAAATGACATATGTATCAGGTCAAGACAGAAAAATGACAGTAAGAAGAAACGGAAGAACAACAATATTATTAGTAATAGAAGACAAAGCAGGAAATAAATCAGATATAAAAACAGTAGCAGTAAAAAAAGACAATGAACCACCAAGAGATTTTCAAGCATCATATACAAACGTAGGGTCACGTGGTTTTGACATAACAGCCGCAACAACAGATGAACATTCAGGCGTAGTAAACTACAATTTCTTTGTAAACATAAATGGAGAAGACATAGCAAAAGGAAGTAGCGAGGATGGAAATGGAACAATAGGAGACCTAGAACCAAAAGAAACGTATATAGTATATGTAGAAGCAGAAGATGAAGCAGGAAACAAGAAGATAAGCACAAACATGCAAGTTACAACCAAAGGAGAAGTGCTACCACCAACAATAGAATTAGCATGTCCATATAAAGAGACAAATGGCTGGTATAGAGGAGATGTAGACGTAACAATAAGAGATAGTAGTACAGACGACAAATCAGACTTAGCAAGCATAACATACAGAGTAGAAGGAGCAAATGAGTTAGATCAAAGAACAGAACCAGGAAGAAGGACAAACTTCCAAGTAACAGAGGAAGGAATAAGTAACGTAATAGCATTTGGAACAGGAACAGGAGGAAATATATCGAAAGAAAGTACAAAAGAAATAAAGATAGATGTAACAGAACCATCAAAAGCAGAATTAAAAGTAAATAGTTATGATACAACAGTAATAAATGTAACAGCAGAAGGAGAAGATGATACATCAGGAATAGCAGGTTATCAATTCCAGTATAAGAAAGCAAGTGAGGAGATATGGCAAGATAGTGGAAACATGCAAGCTTCAACAGAGAATACATTTACATATGATTATACAGGATTACAAGCGGGTCACACGTATGACTTACGAGTAATAATAACGGATAAAGCAGGAAATACAAAAGAAGCAAGAACGAAAGTATCAGTAGTAAGTATAACATTAACACCAACAGAAGTAGAAATAGAAGAAACCAAAACAGCAACGTTAAGTGCAACAATAGAACCAGAAGATGCAACAAATCAAGAATTAATATGGAAAGCAGAACCAACAGATGTCGTTTCAATAAGTGAAGATGAGACAAATGGAAAAACAGTAACAATAACAGGATTAAAAGCAGGAGATGCAATAGTAACAGTACAGTTAAAAGATAATCCCAATATAACAGCGACAAGTACAATAAAGGTAAAACCTATAATATATGTAATGTTATATGAAGATGGAACATTAACATTTGGACCAGATAGTCATTTTTTAGAGGGAAAAACTTTGTATAAGAATTATGGAAATATAATAGAGCTGGGATTTGAAGCAATTCCAGATGGAGATGATAATGTAATATGGGCAGGCGAAAGAGACAGAATAACACAAGTAGATTTTGTAGGTGAAATACATCCAACAAGTACGGCAGCATGGTTTAGAGCTTGTAAAAATCTTACTAAAATTGACCATATAGAAAATTTAGATACAAGTATAGTAACGGATATGTCATTTATGTTTTCACAATGTAGTAACTTAACAAACTTAGATGTAAGCCATTTTAAAACAAAAAACGTAAAGTCTATGCAGTCTATGTTTAATGAGTGCAGTAATTTAACGAGTTTAGACGTAAGAAATTTTGATACAAGTAATGTAGAGAACATGAGAAGTACGTTTCGAAATTGTACAAATCTTAAACAACTGGACGTAAGTAATTTTAACACAGACAAAGTGACTACCATGTACGCCTTGTTTATGGGTTGCAGTAACTTAACGAACTTGGATGTTCATTCATTTAATACGGAACATGTGACTGACATGCGCAACATGTTTAGCGGTTGTGGCGGACTTACACAGCTAAATTTAAGTAACTTTACAACGGGAAGTGTAACTGATATGGGCTATATGTTCTACAGTTGTACCAGCCTAAACCAGCTAAACTTAAGTGGTTTAGATACGTCACAAGTCGCAACGATGACCTATATGTTTTGCGACTGCAGTTCACTAACCAATATAGATGTTCGTTCATTTAATACGGCGAATGTAACTGACATGAAAGGAATGTTTGAAAACTGCAAGTCATTAACAAAAATAGATGTTAGTTCATTTAATACGGCGAATGTAACTGACATGAAAGGAATGTTTGAAAACTGCAAGTCATTAACAAAAATGATCATGTATAATATGGTGTGTGAAATATAAAAAGCACACCATATTTTTTGTGCTACTAAAGGAGGAATAATGATG
>CANQLH010000051.1 GCA_947624655.1 uncultured Clostridia bacterium
CAGCCCCAAGGCTTTTAGCTTCTTTGTTATTTATTTTCATTTCTTTCTTCCTCTTTTGAATTTATTTTTTACTTTTCTTAAGTATGTGCTTATTATACATTTGTGCTTTCCATTTGTCAAGGGGTTTTTTAATTTTCAATTGACGTGTATGTGTCAAATAAATCTAGGCATTTTTTATCTTTACATATCTAGAATTTTAACTCTTCTTTGATAATGTAATAAGTATTCTTTCCTTTTCCATTACTTTCTATTTTATCTTGCTCTTTCAAACTCTTTAAAGCATGTTTTACTTGACCTTCCGTTAATCCCAAATCTTCTATGATATATTTTTTAGATACTTTTTCATTTTCTCTAATATATTCTAAAACTAAACTTTTCGGATTTTTTCGGATGTTTTTCGGATGTTTTTCGGATGTTTCATCCGAATATAATCTACTATAAAAAGTAACACAAAATATATCATCAAATAATTCAATTTTAGGTTGCTTTTCATCATTTTTATATGCTTGAAATATTTTTGCAATCCCACTTCCTCTGCGTTCCATAAAATCTAATCTTGAAAAAATATCACAAACAAGCTGATTTCTCCTTGTACTAGTTGGCTTTTTCAAAAAATCCTCTAGTTTTCTTCTACTTTCTAATCCTCCACAAGAAATAATTTCTATTCTATCATTATAAAATCCAACTTCAATATTTGTTCCTCTCATAAGATATTGTCTGTGTGCTTCTGCATTTATTAAAGCTTCTCTTAAAGCATCTAAATCATATTCTGGGATTTCCTTTCTTGCTAATTTTCCTTCCTTAATCCATCCATTTGACATATGTTTTTTTATAAATTCCATAGAATTATCAATTTGCTCTAAAATGCTTCCATAGAACTCAATATCATCTTTAGCTGAAATTTTTTCTAATCCATTCCATCTAGTACATGCAACAAATGAGCCTACGACTGGATTTTGATCTGATAATAAAAGTGCTGCATTAGTTAATTTGTTATCTTTTAATAGATTAAAAGATATTAAACTATCTTTATCTATATCGTAACCTTTTATATTTTTAAAGTATTTTTTTAAACTTTCAAAAGTAAAATCCTTATAAACATTATCTGAAATTTGTTCATCCCAACCTATATTTTTTCCTCTTAAAATAAGTTCATTCAATTCTGTACTATTGGCTTCACAATCTTGGTCACCTTTTCTTACATATGCTGTTCTCGTTCCTTTATTAACATAGTAGTATGGAGTATGTTGTCCTGGTATTACCTTTACAACTATTATTTTTTTACCTTCCACATCTACAATATCTATCGTAGGTATAATGCTTGGTTCAATTCGTGTTTTTATTCTATTTGATACTTCTTCGTACGATTTCTTTACATCTTTTACTCCAACAATCTTTTTAGAGTCATCTTCTATTCCAAATATTATATAACCTATATCATAACCGATTTGCAAAAGAACTGACTGTTTTTAAATATTTTTTAGGTTCAGCAAAATTTACTTGTTCTTTCAATTCTAAATTATATTTCTCATCAGTTATTATTTTCTCTATATTGTGCATATTATACTCGCCTCCTCAAATTGTGCAACTGCGGTTGCATAATTTTAATTCGTGTTTTCATTATAGCATTTATTTTTAAAAAAATCATCACTTTTCAAAAATTATAATCTTTATATATAAATTAGTTCATTTAATATTATTTCTTTGGCTTGTTGTTTAATTGCTCTCAATTTTAAATTCTTAATTTTTATTATAAAATCAAAAAAAGATGAAATTGTTATTATTTTTTACAATTCATCTTTTAATTACTTCATATCCATATTTTTGCCTCAATTCTTTAAATTCTTCATCTGACTCAATGCCTTCTCCATTTTCAATCTCTTGTTCTGATTTTTTTAATGCCTTACTTATTTCTTCTTTTAATATTTTTTTATTATATTCTTCCATACTCATAACAACTACATTATTTTTACTATTTTTACTTACTACAATTTCTCCATATTGATTAACTGCTGTTTCTATTTCTTTTAAATTTGTTAATTGTTGCATAACGATACTCCTCTCTCTTTTTATATTATTTATAGTATAGCATAAATTCTACTATTTTTGAATGCTTTTCGTTAATTTTCTAAGCTTTATTATTTGTAGATAATTTCATTATATACAATTTCTTCAGCCTGTTCTTTTATATGTTTCATAGTTCCAACCCAATAAAGTATATTCGTATTTTCTATATTGTTATTGCATAAATATAACAAAAGCACAAGTATAATTGCCTGCTATTGTTTTACGCAAAGTAACACTTTATACTTGTGCTAAAATTTTATTTTACGTAAAGGACGATGCGGAACCCAGTTGATAATGATGTAGTGTCTTGAGTACTGCCACCATTGCGGAAGCACGTTGGATTACTAGTACAAGCAACGGTGAAGCCACCACCGCGGCGAACAGTGAACATTTGTCCGCTAGTCTCATGTTTTCCTGTCTCTGTCGTCCACTCGTACATATTTCCTCCCATATCATATATGTTCTTTACTGCAAAATTATCATTTGCTCCTGTTGGCGTTTCTATTCTTCTTGTAAATCTATGGTTTTCATCTATCAATGTTGCATTTGCTTCAAATAAGCCATTTTGTAATTGTGATAATGTCTTACTTGCTTGTCCATATTTCGTAACTCCATTTTGATACTTAGTCGCGACTATCAAGCCATCTTCTGTACCTGCTCCTGTATGAGCACTATAAACATGCTCTGCATATCTTCCATTATATGCCCCTGTTGTATCCATATGATTTCCTTTTCCTGTGCTTTTTGTTACATTTCTTTCAGTATCTTTAGTATATTGTGCATCATCTGCTTCTGGATAAAAGCTTGCATTCTCTGGTATTCCTGCCTCATATCTTCCTATCCAGAATCCTCCATATTGCTTTACACTTGCTTCTCCATATCCTTTTGCTTCGGTATCTTCCCAATCTTTGTATTGTCTATAATCCCACGTTTTCCATCCGTTGTTATCTACTTGGGTTGCTCCTGCATCTGTGTCTTGTCCCCCTGTATATGTGTACTGTTCATATTTTGGATAGTTTGTTCCAACTATCTGTTGACTCGCATCTACATAACATGGTACCCATACAAATTGGTTTCCGTCTCTATCTTCTATTACTAGCCCATTATTTACTGCTTCTTTACTTGGGGCTTGTTCTCCATCTCCCCAATTTGCCCCATTTGTATTTATTGGTCTAAATCCTGCTGGTATTGTTGGATTATTACTATTTCCTTTTGCTCCATTTACTGTATCTTTCTCCTCAAAATATTCCCAGTCTCCTAATCTTCTTTTTATGTTTTTTACTACATCTTCTACATATGCTGTCGTTTCATTTAATATTTCATTCTCTTTCAATGCTGAACTTGCATAGTCCTTCGCTCCTTGCGTTCCCATTTGTATTATTCCTGATGTGTATGCTGTCCCTATTGTTATTGCTGCTAATATTATCAACACTATTATTGTGATTATTAGCGCCATTAAAGTTATTCCTCCTTCTTGCACTATTCTTGTCTTTCTTTTATTTCCCATTTTTTCTTTTCTCCCTTCTTTGTTTTTTATATAACAAAAGCACAAGTATAACTTGCCTACTATTGCTTTACACAAAGTAGACACTCTATACTTGTGCCTATATTATCTATTTTTTTGTATTCTAAATATCCACTAAAGCTACTTGTGTGTGTGTGTGTGTGTGTACAGCCCCAAGGCTTTTAGCTTCTTTGCTATTTATTTTCATTTCTTTCTTCCTTTTTTGAGTTTATTTTTTACTTTTCTTAAGTATGTGCTTATTATATATTTGTGCTTTACATTTGTCAATGAATTTTCTTAATTTTTTAATATAATTTTCTTTTTTAAATATTCAAATTATATTGTATCGTTTAAGCAACTTTTATTCCTGTATTTTTTACTTCTACTACAAAAGGGGTTTCATCATTTTCATAGTCTGAAACAGTAATAATATGTGGCTCTATTCTTAAATCTATATCCCATCTTAATTGCATTAAATTAATTTCTTCATCAAATCTATCAGTTTTTATATCATCAGTAATTACTGCAATATCAATATCACTATCTTCGTGTTCTGTTCCTTTAGCATATGATCCAAATAAAATTATTGCTTTTATTTGATATTTTTCACAAACTTTTTCTACATATTTTCGAACTATTTCCATTATTCTATCATCAACAGATTTTTTAACCATTCTCGTACCTCCTTTATATTCTTTATTTGTTTTGCAGTATATTCATTAGTACAATTTTGGCTAAAACTTTCTTTATAATCATCATATCTTGCTTCTAAATTAAATCTTGTAATTGTATCTAATGAAATTCTTTGTTCTTCAGTAAGTTCCATTTTCATTTTTTCTGCTAAATACAATAAATCGTGGGTTTTCGGAGCATATGGAGCTCCTTTATTGTTTTTTGCATAAAGTGCTTTTAATAATTTTTCTATTATCAGCTGTCCTATATACAAACACCAAGTATTTTGTTTATTTTTATATAAGATTTCCATTGTTACAAAATCTTTATCAGCACTTTTTATCCAATAATTCATTAAATCTATATTATTCATAAACTTCCTCACTTTCAATTATTATATTTTTATTATATCACTAAAATCAACTCTTTACCACATTTTATTCAATTTTTTATAAATTAATTTAATTGCAAATTTTCCCCAGATTTTTTTTTGCAAAACTTTTTGTTACTACTCAGCCCTAAGAATAAAGTTATCCACATAGAAATAATAGAAAAGCAAATAAAAACACAAGTATAATTTGTTGCTTATCATAAAGTAACACTTTATACTTGTGCTAAAATTTTATTTTACGTAAAGGACGACGCGGAAGCCGTAGCGGTAGCCCGCTGTCGACGACTCGTACTGACCACTACGCATGCACGCTGAGGTTTCATTACCTGAAGTTGTGCAGTCACCACCTCGCCCAACAGCGAACGTCTTGTCGACAGAGCCATGGTTTCCTGTTTCTGTCGTCCACTCGTACATGTTTCCTGCCATATCATATATGTTCTTTACTGCAAAATTATCATTTGCTCCTGTTGGGGTCTCTATTCTTCTTACAAATGTGTGGTTTTCATCTTTTAATGTTACATTTCCCCCAAATAAGCCACCACTTAGTACTTCTGCTAAGGTTATATTTGCCTCGCCATATGTTGTAGCTCCTCTTTGATATTTCAAAGCAGTTAGTGAGCCATTATCGGCGCCCTCTGCCTTAGGGTAACTGAACCCATGCTCTGCATATCTTCCATTATATGCTCCTGTTGTATCCTTATAATTTCCTTTTCCTGTGCTGTTTGTTACATATTCTTCTGTATCAGCGGAAGACCCAAACCACTTCATTACAGTGTCCCATGCATAACTATCTATTAAGTAGCTGTCTACATCACTGTTTTCTTTATACATATTTTTTGATACTTCTTTTGCATTTTCTTGACTTATAAGATTCCACGAGAAATATCCTGCCTTACTTACTGGTTTTAAGTCTACACCTTTCTCATTTGTTACATTTCTTTGGGCATCTCTAGTATAAATAGGATTCTCTTCTTCTGGTTTTGGATAAAAGCTTGCATTTTCTGGTATCCCTGCCTCATATCTTCCTATCCAAAATCCTCCATATTGCTTTACACTTACCTCTCCATATCCTTTCGTTTCGTCATCTGTCCAATCTTTATATTGTCTATAATAAAATGTTCTCCAGCCATTGCTATCTGGAGTGTTTATTCCTTCATCTGTGTCTTGTCCTCCTGTATATGTATACTGTTCATATTTTGGATAGTTTGTCTCATCTATCTTTTGACTTTCCTCTACATAACATGGTACCCATACAAATTGGTTTCCGTCTCTATCTTCTATTACTAGCCCATTATTTACTGCTTCTGCACTTGGGGCTTGTTCTCCATCTCCCCAATTTGCTTTGTCTGTATTTATTGGTCTGAATCCTGCTGGTATTGTTGGATTATTACTATCTCCTTTTGCTCCATTTACTGTATCTTTCTTCTCAAAGTATTCCCAGTCTCCTAATCTTCTTTTTATGTTTTTTACTACATCTTCTACATATGCTGTCGTTTCATTTAATATTTCATTCTCTTTCAATGCTGAACTTGCATAGTCCTTCGCTCCTTGCGTTCCCATTTGTATTATTCCTGATGTGTATGCTGTCCCTATTGTTATTGCTGCTAATATTATCAACACTATTATTGTGATTATTAGTGCCATTAACGTTATTCCTCCTTCTTGCCTTATTCTTGCCTTTCTTTGTTTTTTCATTTTTCTTTTCTCCTCCTTATTTATTTTTGTTTTAGCAATATCAATAATTAATTTCGAGTAACAACGCACTCGATTAACCGGAGAGCTCGCGAAGGGCGAATGGAGCAATCTACATTTAAAATTACTTTTGTAGATTTAGGCACCAAAGTTACGATGAAATTAATTATTGATATTGCACAAATATAACAAAAGCACAAGTATAATTTGCCTACTATTGCTTTACGCAAAGTAGACACTTTATACTTGTGCCTATATTATCTATTTTTTTGTATTCTAAATATCCACTAAAGCTACTTG
>CANQLH010000052.1 GCA_947624655.1 uncultured Clostridia bacterium
CATCATTATTCCTCCTTTAGTAGCACAAAAAATATGGTGTGCTTTTTATATTTCACACACCATATTATACATGATCAAAATATGTATAAAGAAAATGGTGACGTAGATAGCTATTTAGTAGATAGTTATGCATGGGACACTGTAATGAAATGGCTTGAGTCTACACCTGATACAAAAGAATATGTAACAAAAAGCACAGGAAAAGGAAATTATACAGATACAACAGGGACATATAATGGAAGATATGCAGAGCATGTGTATAGTAAACATACGGAAGCGGGTACAGGAGATGGATGGATAGTCGCAACTAAGTATCAAAATGGAGTTACGAAATATGGCTCTGCAAGTAAGACATTATTAGAATTACAAAATGGCTTATTTGAAGAAAGTTCAACATTGAAAGATGCAAACCACACATTTGTAAGACGACTAGAGATACCAACAGGAGTAAATGATAATTTTGCAGTAAAGAATATATATGACATGGCGGGAAACATATATGAGTGGACGACAGAAACAGGAAAACATGATAATGCCGGACAAACGTTCGCTGTTTTGCGCGGTGGTCGCTTCGATGTTACTAGTACTGATAATCCAGCGTGCTTCCGTAATGGCAGCCTTACTACCACTAGTGCTAACGTCAACTTCGGGTTCCGTGTTGTGCTTTATGTAAAGTAGCTCTGACCACTGTTAACATAATATCAACAAACGTAAACAAGATTGAGATAAAGGACTGAAGTAAAAAATAATATAAATTATAGGAGAAGCGATTGGAAAATATAGTTAATGATACTCCTTAATATTTTGTAAAAAAACAATCTGAGTTTTTGCCTAAATTTTAAAGCTTTTATATCGGTTGGAGGCAGTCCATTAGATTTTTTATTTGCAAATGTTAAACATCCGTATATAATGAATTTATTTACAAATACTAAATTTATAAAATTTGCGAAAAGTATTCAAAAATAGCGAAATTTATGATATACTATAAATAATATAAAAGAAAGGGGAGTATTGTTATGCAACAATTAACAAATTTAAAAGAAATAGAAACAGCAGTTAATCAATATGGAGAAATTGTAGTAAGTAAAAATAGTAAAAATAATGTAGTTGTTATGAGTATGGAAGAATATAAAAAGAAAATGTTAAATGAAGAAATAGAAAAAGAAATATTAGAGTCAGAAGAAGATTATAATAATGGAAGAGTAAGAAAAGCCGAAGATGTCTTTAAAGAATGGAACTTAAAATATGGAATATGAGATTGTTATTTCAGATACTTGTTTAGAAGAAATAGAAGCAAACTGCGATTATATAGAAAAAGTATTAAAGGCAGAACAGGCAGCTAATAGATTAAGAAAAAAAATAAGAGAAACCATACGAGGACTAAAGAATTCTCCCAAAATTTATGCTAAAATAGAAAAAACAGATAGAGCAGGAAGAGATTACAGAAGAATAGTGATAGATAACTATGTAATAATTTATACAATAGTAGAAGAAGATAAAACTATTTTGATTTCACATATGTATTATGGAGGTAGAAATTATCTAGATGGAGGACTATTATAGCAATTATTCTTTCGCTTTGAATTTAGAAATAAATTCAAGGTGATTTTTTTATCTATAATAGTCTTATATTATTTTAATACTCAAAATTGAAATAAGGACATTGTGGTGCAAAATAATTTATGAAACAGAGTTAACCTTTATGTACTCTTTTCTTTAAAGAATTTTTAAGTTGAAATTTGTATAAAATAATGGTAGAATATATAAGTAAACTAAAGTGAGGTAGGCAAAAATTGGAAAAACTAATCAAACAGCTTTTAGAAGTAGAAAGCTTAAAAAACAATTTAGAAAAAATAAAAACAAGTCCAATAACAATATTGGGCTTATCTGACGTATCAAAAGCATGCATAGCAGGTGCTTTGCAAGATAAAAATGCAAGACCTTTATTATTAATAACTTATAATGAGCTTCAAGCACAAAAATTACATAAGAATATAAAACTATTAAATCCTAATGCAATATATATACCAAAAAAAGATATAGTAACATACAAATATGATGCACAGAACAGGGATATTCTATATTCAAGAATAGATGGAATAATAAAGCTATATAACAATGAAGCAGAAATAGTAGTATGTAGTATAGAAACTTTAATGCAACCTATACTTTCAAAAAAAGATATGCAAAATAGTATATTGAAATTAATGGTTGCAAATGAATATAACATAGAAGAAATAAAAGAAAAGTTAGTTAATCTAGGATATGAAAGATACGATTTAGTTGAAGGAAAGGGTACATTTAGCGTAAGAGGAGATATAGTAGATATTGCAATAAATAATAAGCAAGGAGTAAGAATAGAATTTTTTGGAGATGAAGTAGACCAAATAAGATATTTTGAAATATCAAGTCAAAGGTCAATAGAAAATATAAATCAAATAAGGATATATCCATTATCAGAAGAAATAGAAGAAAAGCCAAAAAGTACATTATTAGAATATTTGAATGAAAATTCAATAATTGCATTAGATGAAAGAAATAAGATTAAGCTTAGAGCAGAGAATATTTTAAATGATAACAAACTTGCAATAAAGGATTTAATCGAAAGAGAAAAGTCTATACCATATTTATTAGAAAATATGTATGATGCAGATTATCTTTTAGATATAGTAGACAAGTTTGAAATAGTTGAATTAGAGTCACAAGATATAACATCAAAAAAGCAAAACGTAATTACGATAGATTATGATGATGTAGAAAAAATTGATAATACTTTCTTAGGTCTTACAAAACAAGAAAGAGAGAAAAAGACATATATTCCTAGGAGAAGAGTATCAAAAGATTTTAGAGAAGGAGAAAAAGTATCCTTTACAGATTTAAAAGTTGGAGACTATGTAGTTCATAAAACAGTTGGAATAGGACAGTATATAGGAGTAAACACAATAAAAGCAGATGGAATTGTAAAAGACTATATAAAAATAAAGTACAGAGGAGAAGATGTTTTATATATTCCAACAAATTCATTAGACAATATTAGAAAATATATTGGAGGAGGAGAAAGTGCGCCAAAATTAAACAAATTAAGTTCTAAAGAATGGGAAAATACAAAGAATAAGGTAAAAGCAAATTTAAGAGAGATAGCAAAGAACTTAATAGAACTTTATGCAGCAAGACAAAAAGTCCAAGGTTTTGCATTTGAAAAAGATACGCCTTGGCAAAAAGAGTTTGAAGATACTTTCCCTTATGAAGAAACAGAGGATCAATTAAGGTGTATAGAAGAAGTAAAAAGAGATATGGAAAGGCCTAAACCAATGGATAGGCTTTTATGTGGTGATGTAGGATATGGTAAAACAGAGGTTGCACTAAGAGCAGCTTTTAAAGCGTGTATGAGTGGTAAGCAAGTAGCATACCTTGTTCCAACAACAATACTTGCAAATCAACAGTATGACACATTTAGAGAAAGAATGAATAAATTTGCTATAAAAGTCGAATTATTAAATAGATTTAGAACTAAAAAGGAACAAGATAATATAATAAAAAAATTAAAACTTGGAGAAGTAGACATTGTAATTGGAACACATAGAATATTAAGCAAAGATGTTGAGTTTAAAGATTTAGGACTATTAATCGTTGATGAAGAGCATAGGTTTGGTGTAAAGGACAAAGAAAAAATAAAAGAGATGAAAACAAACATAGACGTACTTACAATGACTGCAACACCTATACCAAGAACCTTGCATATGTCTATTGTGGGAGTTAGAGACATGTCAGTAATATATGAACCACCACAAGACAGAATACCTGTAAAAACCTATGTATTAGAATATGATAAGGAAGTAATAAAAGAGGCAATAACGAAAGAGTTGGAGAGGAAAGGACAGGTATTTTATCTATATAATCAAGTAGAAGGAATAGAGAAAAAAGCTTTAGAAGTACAAGAACTTGTACCTGAGGCAAAGGTTGCTTATGCACATGGACAAATGTCAGGCCAAGAACTTGAAGATATTATGATGGACTTTACCTACAAAAAAATAGATGTAATAGTATGCACAACGATATTAGAATCTGGAATTGATATTCCAAATGCAAACACAATAATTGTAGAAAATGCAGATAGATTAGGCTTAGCACAGCTTTATCAAATAAGGGGAAGAGTTGGAAGAAGCAACAGAGAAGGTTATGCTTATATAACATATAGAAGGGACAAACTTTTATCAGAAGTTGCTGATAAAAGATTAAAAGCTATAAAAGATTTTACAGAATTTGGCTCTGGATTTAAAATTGCAATGAGAGATTTAGAGATAAGAGGAGCAGGAAGCTTAGTTCGGAGAGATACAACATGGTCATATGGAGCAAGTTGGATATGATATGTATTGTAAGCTTTTAGATGAAGTAATGAAAGAAATGCAAGGTGGAAAAGTAGAAGAAAGAAAAGAGGAAGATATACAAATAGACATAAATGTTTCAAGCTATATACCTGATGAATATATAGAAAGTAGTGACATAAAAATTAGTATTTATCAAGATATTGCACTTTGCAAAAATGAAGATGAAATATTAGATGTAACGGATGAGATAATAGATAGATTTGGAACTATGCCGAAAGAAGTAGAAAATTTATTAGAAATTGCAAGAATAAAAAATATGTGCAAAGAAAAAAATATAAATAAGATAGCACAAAAAACAAATAGTGTTGTATTCTATTTTGATGGAGCAGAATTTGATACAGAAATAGTTAATAAACTTATTCAAATTTATAGTAATAGTATTAGATTTTCACCATCTGCTCTTCCATATGTAACGTACAAAATTGATAATAATAAGTCAGTTATAAAACAAATAAAAGAATTTATGCAAAACATATAGAAAACTACATAGAATAAACAAAATAAGGCAAAATAAATGTAATAGGAGGATATTCTAATGCAGGTAATTACAAGCAAGGATAATGAGGTCATTAAAAGTATAAGAAAATTAAAAGAGAAAAAGTATAGAGATATTGCAAATGAATACATCGTAGAAGGGATAAAGCTAATAGAAGAAGCAATAGAAGAAAATGTAAAAATAAAAAAAATAGTTGTATGTGAGGAATGTTTGAAAGATAATTGTATAGAGCAAAAAATACTATATCAAATTGCAAAATACGATTGTATTTATGTATCAGAAAAAATATTTGGACTTCTTACAGATGTGGTAAATCCACAAGGTATGCTTGCGGTAATAGAAAAGGATAATAGCGAAGATAAGATAAAATATACAGAGGATATAATAGTGGTATTAGATGGGATTCAAGATCCAGGAAACTTGGGAACAATATTAAGGACAGTAGATAGTGTAGGATTAAGTCAAATTGTTTTATCAAAAACTAGTGTAGATGCATATAACCCAAAAGTGGTACGTTCTACAATGGGAGCAATTTTTAGGGTTAAGATAATAGAAGCAGAGAATTTAGTAGAAACATTAAAGAATATGAAAAAACATAAATTTAAAGTTGTTGCTACTTCGCTTGGTGGAACTGAGAATATATATCAAATGGATTATAACAAGAAGGTTATAGTTATTGGAAATGAAGCTAAGGGAGTATCTAAAGAAATACTTGATGTATCAGATGCAAAGACTATAATACCAATGCTTGGTAAAACTGAGAGCTTAAATGCGTCTATTGCGACAGGTGTTATTTTATATGAGTATGTGAGAAGAAAGCTTATGTAAAAATAAAGACGATTTTTAGCTGTTACTACTCAGCCCTAATGACATGAAAAGGAAACCTTTTACATTGAAATTGTAATCGGTTTTCTTTTTCCTATATT
>CANQLH010000053.1 GCA_947624655.1 uncultured Clostridia bacterium
CTTTGTTCTTGAAAGTATTGAAATATCAATAATATTACAAATATTATAAATATTCATAATATTAAAGGTTATAGTTCATGTGGAAGTGGTAAGAAATACAAGAATTGCTGTTTAAATAAAATTGTTCAAGTAGATTTTAAAAATGAAAAATATTCAGATTGCATAGAAGAGGAAGATGCAATAATGTTTTTTGCATTAAGAAATTTTTTGCTTGATTATACTAATAAAAAATATAATATAAATTGCGAATTAGAAAATCTTAGAGATATAAGTAATTCACAACCAGAGGAAGTACAACAGATAAGAGAAAAATTATGGAGCGATAAAAATATAATAAAAGAATACATACAAGAAAATCCTAATAATATTGATAAAAAAGGTAAGCGATCAAACAAGACGCGTTACTGGAATGGCAGTAAAATAAAACTCAGGCTATCCTATATTAGTGGGATGACCTGAGTTTTCACATTATACCTTTTCATCTTCAATATTAAGTTCTTTATATTCTTCGTCATAATTCAAGATGTCTTCAGGATGCTTAGTTGACCATGGAAGATATTTTTCTAAAGATGTTTCTTCTTGTTTACCTTCCAATTGTGGTAGAGTATTTAGCAGATAAAGAATATATTTATTTATATTCAAATTATTTGCTTTTGCAGATTCTATTATGCTATACCAAACAGCATTTGCTTTTGCACCTGCTACTGTATCTGCAAATAGCCAATTTTTGCGATGCACTGCAAATGGTCTTATTGCTCTTTCTGCTCTCGAATTATCTATTGGAATTTTTCCATCATTAACAACTGTGAAAAATATCTCGTTTTCATTAATCGCTTACGCAACAGTTTTTTTGCATCGAAAAGGTAGTAATTTTTAATAGATTATGGTATACTAAAAATATAGGTTAAGGAGAGTGGTAAAAAATGATGCATACATTATGTAAATATGGAGATGAAACAGAATTGGTTATTTCAGATATTATTACTAGAGATAATGGTGACGAAGTAATAAGAGTTATTTTTGAAAGACCAACAGAACACGGATTTGATACATTGATATTTGAATTACCAAGCTATAAAATTGTAGAACAAGATGGAATGTATACAGAAGAAGAAATAGAGTTATTCAAAAAGGTAGTAGAACAAGGAGCAGCACATTTTTATGAAATTGCAAGAGAAGGAGGACTTGAAAGTGCCTAATATATTTGAAACAATGCGGATATAGTGTATACTTTTGGTCTAATGAAAATAATGAACCAATTCATATACATATATCAAAAGGAAAACCAATCGGAAATTCTACAAAAGTATGGCTTACAAAAGCTGGAGGAAGTATAATTGCTAATAATAAAAGTAATATACCCATAAATGATTTAAAAAAAATACAAAAGCTAATAAATGATAATTATTTTTTTATTTTAGCAAAATGGAAAAATTATTTTGAAGGTCAAGAAATTAAATTTTATTGTTAAATATTTATGAGAGGTATAAATGGTAAATGTAACAAAAAATAAAGTAATAAACACTTTAAAATTTTTAGGAGAATTCCAAAATCATCATTAAGAAAAGATGAATTAATAAAGCTATTAGAAGATTTATATAATGAAGAAAATATATACATATATAATAAATTATAATATGTATAATTTATTAACAAAACTTATGAATGCTAATGGCAGTATTTATGTAGGTATAGAAAAAGAAGATGAAGTGAATCTTTTATCTAATATATTAATTATAAATGAAGAAAATATTGCTTGTTAAGTCACAAAAAAGTCATATAATATTTACAAGTAAAGTACCTAAAACTATTGATATTTTAGGCACTTTATGACATTATCATATGTCTCTCCTTATTTAGCAACAGAGATAATATATCAGAAGTATTACATGGGAGTTCCTTTATATAGGCAAGAGAAAGTTCTAATTCTCTATATTTTTATTTATTGGAAAATTTTGAAAATGTATATTAACGAGATTTACAAAGTTGTGCATTGAACGATAACTTTAATTAATTTGCAATATTATTTTGTTTGCCTATAATTTCTTCGACGTTTTCTTTTGATAGATTCACTATATTACATATTTCATCTATTGACATATTCCTTTTATATAAGGCTAGTACAATTTCCTTTTGCTGTTCTTTTTTTCCAAGCTCAATACCTTGTTCAACTCCTTGTGATATACCTTGTTTTATTCCTTGCTCTATTCCCTGTGACACTCCAAGCTCAATGCCTTCTTCTTTTGCAGCATCGGCATAAGATAACATATCTCTTAAGTCTTTTACTCTTTGATAATACATTTCTGCTGTTTCAGGATCTTGTGTAAGTCTTTCTAATTCTTCTTGAGCTTCTTTTAGCGCTTTTTGAACTTTACCATCCATTTTTGCTTTACCCCCATCTTTAATAAACTTTATCCAATCGCCCTTTTCTTTATCATCTTGTCCATCTTTGTATTTGCCTAATTCTAAAATATTTCCTTTCTAATTATATCTTAATTCATAAGGTAAATCAAGATATAATATTAAAAATTATTTTGTGTTAATGTATCTGTAATTGAAATTATTTAATAGTATTTTGTAACCAACTCCTTTACTAATATTGTTAAATTAATGATTTATTTTAGGTGAAATCCTAAAGAATTTATAAAGTTTACCTAAGATGAAAAAAATTAAATAAAATTATATTTTATGTATTATTTATATAATGCTAAGAGTAGAAAGTCAAGAAAAATGATATGACAAAAAATGACATAGAAACGAATAAAGACTAAAAATAGGCTATTTAAGTCATATAACAAAAATGTAACAAAAATGTAATAAAAAATGTGTTGCAAAGTAAAAACAAAAATGTTACAATAAAAATAGATTGAGCAAAAAATATCGAAATTGCGTAAAAAAAGGAAGATGAAAAGTAATGAAAGAAAAAGACCTAAAACAGACAAACGCTGAAAGCCTTGGGGCTGTACACACACACACACACACACACACATGTAGTGCTAGTGGCTATTTAGTATGCAAGAAAATTGAATATAAATATGTAAGTAGGACACAGGAGAAATGTATTTGTGGATGCAGATATGTTTCGTCTGTGTCTTTTTAGAGTGTGCTTTTGAATAGATGTAGGAGGAAAAAATTATATTATTTGTGCTACACAAGGATAACTATATTTAATTTATTTGACTCCTTGTTGTCGCAATCTACAAATAGAAATAAATATGTAGATTGCTCCATTCGCTTTTGCGCTGACGCTCCGGCCCATCGCTTACGCGGTTACTCAAAAATAAATATATTTATCCTTGCTAGATAAAGTAAGAGAAAAATAGCACTATTTCTTAAATGTTCGAGTTGTATCAAATTTTCGCAAAAGTAGTGCTGGAATGTTTTGAGCTAGAAATTCTTAAATGACTTGACGGAAAGCGTTCACGCTATGCGTGGAAGGGTGCCGTCAAGGAATTTTAGAATTTCTGTGAAAAAACCAATGACAAAACTACTTTTAAGAAAATTTAGATACAATCTCGAACAAAGTAAAAAAAGTCTCTCTTTATGGTTAGGAACCTAAAAATAGCATTTTTTGTTTGGTCTTTTAGCTATTTAAGGTTTCTAACCATAAGGAGAGAAGTGAACAAATGAATTAAGGGAGGAAAAAGACCATGGTAGAAAATTTAAAAGTAAATCCAAAGAAAGAATTTAAAACAAATGTACAAAAGAGATTCTGCTTTTCAAGAGAAGAGGCAGAAAGAAAACAAAGTACAGAAGAAAAGATTTTAATAACGAGCGACAAAGGTATAACAATGGTTGCACTAGTAGTGATGATAATTATATTAATCATACTAGCGTTAATTACGATAGGAACAATAACAGGAAGGCTAGGTATAATAGATATAAGTACAGATGTAGCAGGTACATATGGGACAGAGCAAAATAGGTCAAGGCTAGAGGCATTGGTAGAGGATACAATCCTAAAATATGACATAGTAGGGGAAAAGCTAACCACAGAAAAACTAGCAGAAGAGATTGAAAAAGAAGATTGGATAAAAAAGGCAGAGGTAAGGAAAGATGAAGACGGAAATCCAAATGATATATTAGTAGAAACAGAGGATGGAGATAATTTCCAAGTAGAATATGACGAAGAGACAGGAGAAAAACATATACATGAATTAGGAAAAAGTGATGGAGAGTCATTCCCAGAAGTAGAGGCAGAATATGAAAGAGAAAGTACAAGTATAAAAGCAAAGGCATATGATAAAGACACAGGAATAGAGAAAATAGAGATAATATATGGAGGAGAAGTAGTAGGAACGCAAGAAGGAGATACAGCAGAATTTAAAGTAAGTAAATCAGGAACATATACAGTAAAGGCAACAGCAAACTCAGGAAAAGTAGCATATACGACTGTAAGAGTATCAATGAAACTAATGGCGCCAACAATAAAGATAACCTCACAAGGAAAGATACAAAACGGCTGGTATGGAGGAGATGGAATACCAGTAGAAGTAACAATAAGCACAGAAGACAAAGCAGTAACAGAAGTGCACTATATGTTAAGGGGAGTAAAAAATCAAGATGACACAAGTGTGCAAGGAAGGGAAGCAAGAGTAACAATAACAAATCCAGGAAGAACAATTATAACAGGATATACAAAAGATGGAGCAGGAAACGAGTCAGAGTATGTAACGCAAGATGTAAAATATGATAATGTAAAACCAAGAATAGATAAAATAGAAGCAGAAGGAGAAAAAGGAAACAACGACTGGTTCATAAGTGATGTAATAGTATCAGCAGAAAAAGCAGAAGATGCAAACTCAGGAGTTGCAGGATATTATTACTTTGTACCAACTGAAGAAGATATAAAAAGTAATAAAATACCAAGTATAGAAGAAATGACATATGTATCAGGTCAAGACAGAAAAATGACAGTAAGAAGAAACGGAATAACAACAATATTATTAGTAATAGAAGACAAAGCAGGAAATAAATCAGATGTAAAAACAGTAGCAGTAAAAAAAGACAATGAGCCACCAAGAGATTTTCAAGCATTATATACAAATGTAGGACCATATAGTTTTGACATAACAGCCGCAACAACAGATGAACATTCAAGCGTAGTAAATTACAATTTCTTCGTAAACTTAAATGGAGAAGACATATCAAAAGGAAGTAGTGAAGATGGAAAAGGAACAATAGGAGAACTAGAGCCAAAAAGAACGTACATAGTATATGTAGAGGCAGAAGATGAAGCAGGAAACAAAAGAATAAGTACAAATATGCAAGTTACAACCAAAGGAGAAGTACTACCACCAACAATAGAATTAGAAGGAGAACATGACGAAACAAGTGACTGGTATAAAGGAGATGTAGACGTAACAATAAAAGATAGTAGTACAGAGGACAGGTCAGATTTAACAAGCATAACATACAGAGTAGAAGGAGCAAATGAGACATCACAAATCACAACTCCAGGAAGAGAAGTAAGCTTCCAAGCAACAGAAGAAGGAATAAGTAAAGTAATAGCATTTGGAACAGGAATAGGAGTAGGTATAACAGAAGAAAGAGAAAAAGAAATAAAAATAGATAAAACAGCTCCACAAGTACCAACAATAAACGTAACAGGGGGAACAGACGGCTTGAATGGCTGGTATAAGGGAGGACCAGTAACGGTTACAATAAATGCTGGAGAAGACGTAAAAAAAGACGGAGTAACAGATATATCAGAAACAAAAGGAGTAATATACGA
>CANQLH010000054.1 GCA_947624655.1 uncultured Clostridia bacterium
CTATCAGAATAATTAAAATTACATGTAATATTTTTAAATCCTATATCTATCAAGTATTGTATATTATCAGACAAATATTGAACATTATTAAGGCAGATAACAGGTAATGCCATACAGTTTAAATTAGCTTCTATGCACTTTTTAGAATTTTCTAACACTTGTTCAAAACTACCTTTATGATTATAATCATATCTATTTAAATTATGAGTAAATTTATTACCATCTATACTTATTCCTACAGATATATTGTTTTTCTTACAAAATTCGATAAATTTATCATCTATTAATGTTCCATTAGTAGTTAAAGAATATAAAAATTTATGTTTATTTTCCTTTTCTAAATCATTGCATAAGTTAACAGTATCATATAAAATTTGTTTTTCTAGCAATGGCTCTCCACCAAAGAATGAAACTGTAGTTGTTTTATCTTTTGCTATAGATTGTTCTGTTAATATTTTTTTTATAATATTGAAATCAATCTTCTTATTAATTTTGTTACCTTCATAGCAATATTTACAATTCAAATTGCAAGAGTTAGTTAAATAAAAAATATACTCCAAAATTTATCTTCCTTTTAAATAAAATATTATTCCTATTGAAATTATCATTATTATAAGGCTGATTATAAGTAGCCATAAATTTATTTTTATATGTTTTTTTATTCTATTAATTTTTTCTTCACTCTCATTAATAGATTTTTTCATTTTTATTTTGTTCTTAATCAATAATAATAAAAATATTGCTGTAGTAATAAATGTAGTATTTCGAACAAGTCTACAAATCTCTAATGGCATATATACACGAACAGCTATAACACATGGCACAGGCTCTGGTTTTACATTAATTGCACTTGCTAATAAAATATTTTTCATAAAATTAGACTTTTTTGATTCACTAATAGTTGGATACAAATTTTTTTTACTTTCTTGTATTGGTTTTAGTTCCATTCAATTACCTCTTTAATCAAAACTATAATTTATCAATTTTATACCATAAAATACTATATATGTCAAATTATAGTTTATAACAAATTTTTTAGTATTTTTATAATGGGTTTAGGACTTGTCCCATAATCCAAATTTATCACTTTTTACTGCAACTAATCTAATCAATTTTTTTCTTTGTTTAATAAAAAACATCAAAAAAATCAACCTTTTACAGTTGATTTTTCAATACTTCGCCAAAGTGCGACGATTTTACTTATTGGAGCCGATAGGGAGAATCGAACTCCCGACCTACAGGTTACGAATCTGTTGCTCTACCAACTGAGCTATATCGGCATATCAATTTTTATATATTCTATCATAAAATTAAAAATAAATACATACTTTTTTTAAAAAAACATATAATAAATACAAAGCTTTTTATTTAAAATGCTATACAAGTATTGATTTTATCAAAAAAATGGTATAAAATATATAAGAATTATTTATAATAAATGCTAAAGGCATTATTGGAATGGAGGAAATATAATGGCAGAAGTATATATGGCAGGAGATTTAAGAAATGGAACAACATTTGAACTAGATAATCAAGTATTTAGAGTAGTTGAATTCCAACATGTAAAACCAGGAAAAGGAGCAGCTTTTGTTAGAACTAAAATAAAGAATGTTATAACAGGAGCAGTATTAGAAAGAACGTTTAATCCATCAGAAAAATTACAAGGTGCAGAAATTGAAAAAAGAGAAATGCAATATTTATATAATGATGATGATTTATATTATTTTATGGATAATGTGACATATGAGCAATTACCTCTTAATAAAGAGCAATTAGGTGATAGTTTAAAATACATAAAAGAAAATATGACTGTAAAAACATTATCATTTAAAGGTAAAGTATTTGCAGTTGAGCCACCTATATTTGTTGAACTTGAAGTTACATATACTGAGCCAGGTTTTAGTGGAAATACTACAACAACATCTGGAAAACCTGCAAAATTAGAAAATGGATTAGAAATAAGCGTTCCATTATTTATTGAGATAGGAGATATCATACGTATAGACACAAGAACTGGTGAGTATATGGAAAGAATTTAAGGAGTTTAATTAAAATGGCAAATTTAAAGAAGAGATTTAATGAAATTTTACAGGATATTGAAAAAAATATCCAAAATAAGGAAGATTTAGATTATATAAAATCTCAAGTGTACAACATATCTTTGTTATTTTTAGACGAAATAGACAAACTTGCAGAATTAAATCTTGGTAGACTAAACGTAATGATTGATAGAGAAAAAGAACTTACCAAAAGAATAGCAACTATGGAAAAGGTTATAAATAACATCGAAAAGGAAATGTACATTTCTCCAGAGTGTGATTTTGAAATAATCTGTCCATATTGTAATACTGAATTTACAGAAGATTTTTCTGACGGATTTAAGCATGAAGTAAGATGTCCTGAATGTGATAATCTAATTGAATTAGATTGGCATGACGATAGTTGTGAAAATGAATGTGATGGAAGCTGTCATAAATGTGAAGAAGAATACGAAGAAGAAGAAAATGATGATGAAGAAGATAATGAAAATGAGAACGAAGACGATATGTAAAGTATCGTCTTTTTCTTAGTTTACAAATAATAATGGATTTTGAAATACTCCATCTATTTTTATTGCAAAATGTAAGTGACAACCTGTTGTTGCACCGATTTGTTGGTAATCCATTAGCATCCTTATATGGATTATTTGGAATGTTATATACATGGTAAGGCCCAACTTGTCCTAAAATTTGTCCTTGTTCTATAATGTCACCGTTTTTTTACTAAAAAATTAGGGGAGACATGACAATATGAAACACTAATATTATCCTTTGCTAAAATGATTGTATAACCACCTGAACCATTAAATCCAGTATAAGTGATTGTACCTGAGATAGTCGCTAAAAAGTATGTATTTTCTTCAGCAGGAATGTCAAGTCCAGAATGATAAGTAGAAGCAAAATTTGTTGGAGATTCTCTTAGACCAAAATAGGATGAAATCCTATATAAACCAGGAAGTGGCCATACATAACCTTTTTCACTTATTGAGACATCATCTGGATTTATACCATAATTTGAATAATCAAAAGGTAAAGATGGATTTAGACATGAAACTATAATTATTGTTAAAATAATAAATAAAAATGAATATAAAAATGATTTATTCATAAAAGCTACCTCCAAATAAAAAGTAGCCTCACGAAAAAAGTTAATATATCTACTAATTTGATTTTTTAAATGTAAAGAATTTACTGATAAAGAAATTTAAAACTATTACAATAAAACTAATGATACATTTATTTATTAAAAAGGCTATATTATCATTAAACAATCCATAAAAAGTATGAAAAATATCAACCAATAGAAAAACTCCAACAATTTCTATTACCATAGTGAAACTTCTACCTAGAATAAATTTTGAAAATTCAATCATTTTTTCTTTTATAGTATTAGCTGAAGAATTAAAAACCAATTTACGATTTGTAAAATATGCAAATAAAATACAAACAATAATACCAATAGTACTAGCAATATTTTCATCTAAATGTACAAAAGCCTTTAGTATATATGATGTAAGAATATTAACAATTGTTGTAAGAACGCCAAAGATTACATAAAAAATAACTTCTTTAGTTAAAAACTTTTTAAATAAATTTTTTAAGCTTTCCATGGGTCCCTCCAAATAAAAAATGGCAGGGGTAGAAGGATTCGAACCCTCACAGGCGGTTTTGGAGACCGATGTGCTACCATTAACACTATACCCCTACGTAAATTACTTGTATATTTTAACACATATAAATATAATATGCAAGTAAATTTTTTAATTGGTGGAGATGAGGAGAGTTGAACTCCTGTCCAATAACATTTCCATATAAACTTCTCCGAGTGCAGTTTATTAATAAATGTTCCCGAAAACTCAAGTTAATAAACAAACTTCGAGTTCTCAGTAGTTTCTAAAATACCTGCTATTTTCGAAACATAAAATAGCTTTGTTTCCTACAAAATTGACACTCTATCTAAAAGTGTAGGCCTTTTAGTAGAATGTAGCCGCAATTAGGCAGCTAATGCTAATTCTCTATTATCAGCGTTTATTTTAATTTCCGTCATTATTTAGGTGGCCAAGACGGTTCCACCACTCGCTATTTATATTTCTATGTTACTGTCGAAACCAATACATCCCCGTATAATTTATAATTATACACTAATTAATAAAAATATGCAATACATATATAATTAGAAATATTGACAAAAAGAGCAAAAAAATGCTAAAATATTAAATGTAGAAAGTGAGGTAAATAATGGAAGATAAATTAATAAGTATTATAGTTCCTATTTACAAAGTTGAAAAATATTTAAAAAAATGTATAGAAAGTATTATGGCACAAACACATAAAAATATAGAAATCATCTTAGTAGATGATGGTTCTCCTGACAAGTGCGGAGATATTTGTGAAGAGTATTCTAAAAAGGATTCTAGAATAAAGGTAATACACAAAGTTAATGGCGGTCTATCTGATGCAAGAAACGCAGGCCTTGCTATTGCAAAAGGAGATTATATTGGATTTGTAGACAGCGATGACTATGTAGCAAATGATATGTTTGAAACTTTATATAATTTATCTGAAACCTATAATGCAGATATTTCTATTGTATCATTCTATGAATTAATTGAAGATAGAGTTATTGGAGTTATGGACTCTGGAGAACTAGAAATATTAGATAAAACAGAAGGAATGAAACAGTTATTAGAAGATAATAAAATTCAAAGTTATGCTTGGAATAAACTTTTCAAAAGAAAATTATTTGATGATATGAAATTTCCAACTGGTAAAAATTTCGAAGATATTGCTACTACATTTTTACTATTTGAAAAAAGTGATATTATAATTAGAAAAGAAACTCCTAAATATTATTATATAAGAAGAGAAGATAGCATTGTAGGGCAAAGAACTTCAAAAACTTATAATGACTATATGGATGTTTTATTAGATAAATATTTATATATTTATAAAAATAACAAAGAGCTAAGAGAATATAATGAATATAATTATGTAATTAGTATGGTTTGGTTATATACGATATTAGTTAGATATGATATTAAGGACTTGTTTGCAAAATATGATGAATTATTTTTAACAGTCAAAGAGATTATGAATAAAGATGGAGAATTTATATTGAATAAATTGGATTATTACAACAAATCTCTTTTGTATATGATGCTTTTAGATAAAGAAACTAGCAAAGAAGCAATAAGACAATTTTACATTTCATATAAAGCAAAGAGAGAAGCAGGAGAATTTAAACTACAAATATAAAAAATATTAGCATATTGTACATATTTGATTAATTTTTTTCGAAATATGGTTGACAAAAGATAATAAAAATAGTAAAATAATAAATGCGCTGTTGAAGGTGCATTTATAGAATTGGTGGATGTAGCGTAGTTGGTTAACGCGCCAGTTTGTGGCACTGGAGACCGTGGGTTCGAGTCCCATCTTCCACCCCATAATATAATATATTGGGCCGTAGCCAAGTGGTAAGGCAGTAGACTTTGACTCTTTATCGTTTTAAAGTTATTCCAAAACCGCAAGGCTTGACATATAGAGAGTTTGAAAGATTTAAT
>CANQLH010000055.1 GCA_947624655.1 uncultured Clostridia bacterium
GGATTTATTGTGTTTTTATTTGCTTTTCTATTATTTTTATGTGGATAACTTTATTCTTAGGGCTGAGTAGTAACAAACTTGACAAAAATGGGATAATATAATATTAAACTTTTCTTTTTAGAATGATAATAGAAGCGACATCCAATGGAAAGTCGCTCTATTATTATTTTAATTTAAATTTTCACATTTTTTTCTTCGTCAAAAAGTATAGAATCATCTTTACTTAACCTATCATTCTTCTCTTTCATTTTTAATAACCTTACAATCATTGCCATATTAAATATTATTACGAATACATATAAAACTGTAATAGCCATTGATTTATAGCCAAAAAATTTATATGCTGTCATACTTTCATTTATATATGTTTGCTTTGAATCAGTTATTGACATTCCATCTTTACTGATACTTATGTTTTGTCTTTTATTTGCTTTTTCATCTTGTTTTATTTCTGATGTTTCATAAAATTCAGCAAATTTATTCTCATTATAAATAGTATCAAAATTTATCTTTATTCCCATAAATACCATAATAGCAATAATAGAAAGTAATAATATAATCTCAAGATTCTTAATAAGTGTTTCTTTAGATTTCGAAGTATAACAAGCAATACCAATCAATACAATTGTTATAATTAACGATACGAGTTTGCTATTAATATATGTTCTTTTTACTTTCTCTATTGGATCCACAAAAGGCAGTTTATATATTAAAACAAATGTTGCCAAGATAAATAAAAAAGCAAGTGCAGCTATAATAATTTCCATTGCCATAAATTTTCTATCATAATGAATAATATAATAAGGATAATGACTCCAATAATGAATGTATGGATGATGATGACTAATAGTACTATTATTATCTTTTCCACCAGCCCCTCTATCAATTGATGGAGCTGAACCACGCCCTCTATACATAATTTTCCTCCTTGCTATTGTATTTCATAGGTTATATCTTCCCCCCTATTTTTTTTATCTTTTTTCATAAAACCAATCTGTACTTTCTTTATATCGCTTATCTCCAGTAGACTTACACAAGCTTCTGTAACTTTCAAACAACAATAGCATTATTAAAAGTAATGTTATATCTACTAAGTCAAAAGTATATTCATAAAAGAAAAAATCTGAACTAGAATAATATCTTGTAAGTTCTTGTATTATTTGGCCTAAATGAGAAAGTAAGTCAATAAAGTCATAAATCAGTAACCACCCTACTGGTATCATTGCTATTATAATATTGGTTTTGGCTCTATCTATTGAATATTCTTTTATAATATTCATAGATTTTATAACAAAGAAAAATGTTATAATTTCAAAAATTACTCCAAAATCAAAATCTCCTAAAAAAATAAATAATGCATAGGTAGCAATGTCAAAAATCAATATCCAAAATGCCCATTTTAGAAGTTTTCCTGCTTTTTCTGCATAAATTTTCTTTATAAATTCTTTTTGCTCTTTTTCTGCATTATCTTCATTTATATTTTCAATCATATTTCAATTATCCCCTAATTTCTTACATTACTTATATATTTATGATAACATATATTTTATTTTTTTACAATAAAAAATCCCCCTCAATCTATAAAAAAGAAAGCCTATTTTAGAACACTCCCCCAAATACATACATATATTATTATTGAATAAAATTATGTCGAATTTTATTTTCGTAAATTAATATAAAGCATTTTATTTCATTATAACCATATATACAAGGAGGTGCTAACAAATGATAAATAACAAAAATATCATAATAGTTGCCTTAGTAATTGTAATATTGGCAATGGTTGTGGGCTACTCAACCTTTGCAACTCAACTAACAATAAATGGGACAACTGAAATTACAGGTATATGGGATGTTAGAATAACTGGAGTTGAAGCACAAAATGTAAGTACCGATTGTAACGCAGGTGAACCAGAATTTACAACTACAACTGTAAGCTTTAATGCAGAACTTGCAAAACCAGGTGATTCTGTTGAATATGTAATTACTATAAAAAATGAAGGAAATCTAGATGCACATTTAGACGATATTGTATTTTTAGCTGACGAAGCAAATGGTTCTCCTGCAATCAAATACTATACAACAAATCTAGCAGCAGACCTACTTGCAGGAGAAACAACAACCCTAACTGTAACAGTAAAATATGACGAAAGTTTCACAGAGGTTCCAGAGGTTAAAACTAAAACAATTACAGGGATTATAAATTATGTACAAGAAAGATAAATTTTAGTTGCTTGTAAACTAAATTATATAAAAGTATTGATAAGATTAATAGAAGAATTTTTACTAATATCTATTACGTTACATTTTTTATAGCTATTAAAAAAATTGTATATTCTTCTATTAATCTAAAAATTATGAAAGGATTTGGATAAATGAGATACTTGAAAAATAAAGTTTTGCTCACAATTTTAACACTATATACGCTCATAACAATGTATATGATTACAAAAGACAATGTACTTTACACAAACATAATAAATCCTTTGTTTTGGTCATGCATAATTATATATCTATTATGGTATACGAAGCATTGCTATATAAGATTTTTTAAGAATAAAAAATATGTAATATACATTACTGTTATCTCATGTATACAAGTTATCACTTACTTCTATCTTGGTTTTATTTTTGGATTTTCTAAAAGTCCATACAATCATAAAATACAATTTATGCTTTATAACATCATAATATACATTATTCCTGTAATTGGCTCTGAGATGACAAGAGGAGTTTTAATTACGCAAAATAAAAATCATAAACTCGCTTTAATCTACACAACAATAATTTTGATTTTAATAGGCATTAATTATAATGTTTATACCCAATTATTTTCTAATAAGGAACAATTTTTCCAATATAATTGTAGTTATGTTTTGCCTTCAATTTCAGCAAATATCTTATATACCTATTTGACACTAAAATGCTCCTTCCTACTCCCTCTTATTTTTAGGCTTTTTAGCAACTTTTTTGTTATACTATCTCCTATTCTGCCAAATATTGATTGGTTTGTTACTGGCTCTATTGGTATGTTATCTCCTGTTATAATTTATGTATTATTCAAATATAGATTTGTAAAGGAGAAACAAGATATTAGAAGAAGAAATAGCAATTTAATTACCATAACAAGCTATATTATTACCTTAGCTTTATCAATTACTCTTATTTGCTTTATGCTTGGCGCCTTTATGTATGAACCAATTGCAATACTTTCAAATAGTATGTCTGATGTATTTAATCGTGGAGATGTTGTAATTTACCGAAAGCTAACTGATGAAGAGCTTAACAAAATACCTCTATATTCAATAATTATTTATAGTGTTGGAGAGCAATATATTGCACATAGAGTTATTTCTATAATAAAAGATAATGCTCATGTGTACTACCAAACAAAGGGAGATAGTAATAATGTAGCTGACAAACTATTGGTAAGTCCAAATCAAATTAAGGGTGTTTATACCTTTAATATTAAATATATAGGCTTCCCGTCTGTTTGGTTATATGATTATTTTAACTCATAGAATCTACTTGAAAGGACTGATATTAATGAGAAAAAATAGTAACAAGAGAAAAATATATAGGTTTAGAAGCAGGATGAAGCAAAATAAAAAATTAGATTATATTACAATTTTTACATTAATAGTTATGCTTGTATTAAGTTTTGTTTTTCTAAAATTAGGACTTGACTCAAGTAATAACACTAATGCTTCTTATAGCTACTCGGCTCAAAAAAATAGCCCCTACGAGGTTCTATTACTGCCAAATGATTTTTACCTTGAAAATCCTCTACCCTCTAAGGGCTATTATGCTTCTAAATCCATTGATGCTTTTTTAATAAATTTCAAATACAATTTTAAGGGTAGCATACCAACCAACTTAGAATATACTTATGGCATAACGGCTGATTTAATTGGTACAGTTAGCACAGCTGATGGGCGTGAAAAAGAAGTATGGACTAGAAATTATGTTCTGCAAGATAATGTTACAAATTCAATTGATAATACAGATAAATTTTTAGTTGATAAGAATATTAATATAGATTATCAAAATTATAATAATTTAGCTCGTTCTTATGAAAAGACTTATGGAATAACTATCGAAGCAAATTTAAAAGTACGCTTTAATATTTCTTATTTGATTGATTTATCAGGGATAAACCTTGCTAAGGAAAAAGTTGAAGATTATATTGAGCTTAATATTCCAGTAACTAATACAATTACGCAAGTAAATGAAGATTATCAAACTGAAACAACAAAAGATATTTTCTCAAATAATAATCCATTTAATGTTAAAGAAATTGTTTTTTATGTACTTTCTATATTATTTTTGCTTGGGGCTATAACTTTTATTATAATAAAAATTATCCGAAAAAATAATTCTACTCCTGAAGAAATTTATAATAATAATATTAGACGAATTTTAAAATATTACAGAGATTTAATTGTAACAGTCTCAAATGAGCCTAATTTAACTGGTCTTGGAATTATGAATATTACTATTTTAGCTGATTTGATTGATGTTGCTGAACAAAACCATAGTAATATAATTCACTACGAAATAGTAAAAAATGAAAAAAGTAATTTGTATGTTATTGTTGGAAATTATGTGTACATTTATGTTGTAACTGCTGACACAATTAGTTAATTAAATTATATTTTTAACAGATTTATGAGGAATTTTTTCTTCCATAACGTTTCAGCAATTATCCCCCAAGTCTATAAATCCTTGGGGGATAAATAATATTAATTACTTTTTTATCTTCTGATGAATTATTTTATAAATTTAACATTTCCTTATAAATCACATTTATATCTTTCTCATCCTTATATTTATTTTCCATAGGACACATACCAGTTTTAGCTTGATTTATAATATATTCTACTTTTTCTTTATATTCGTACTTGATATGGTTTTCTTCTAAAACAGGAATTGCAAACTCGCTTATCACATCTGCATAAATCTCTTTAACTCCTGCAACTGTTAAAATACTTCCTGCTACCTTTCCAATTACTTTATCAGCTACGACTGCTCCTTTGAGTAGCTTTTCATCTTCTTTTAAAATGTCTTTTATATCTTTTATTCGATTTTGATAATATTCTTTTATCTCTCCATTTTCGTAAGCTACAACTAACGAAGCATTTTTTTGATGTAAAATTTCTTTTACTTCTTCTAATTTAGTCATCTAAATGTATCCCTTTCTTTATTGTTTTAGCGATAAATGGTACACAAATTAATTGAATTGCAATTCCTGGTAATCCTGTAATAATACTATCTATTACTGATATTCCATAAGTAGGTAATCCTAAGCCATTAATTGCAACAAATAATATTCCTGCATATAACACTCTACCTAAAATAATTGTTGCAATTAAAGATATATAAGAATTGAATTTTTTGTTTAAAACACTTAATAACACAGCATAAATTACAAGTTCTATTAGCATATATGGAAGTCTTGCTAAGCTAGGCATTCCAGTTAATAAATAACTAAATATAACTGAACTTCCTGCAACTATACTTGCACTTATTCCTCC
>CANQLH010000056.1 GCA_947624655.1 uncultured Clostridia bacterium
TTTTAATGAAACAACTATTATTAGTTGCATGGATTAACGCTGCAAAGATAACTATTATTCTACTATTACACAAGTAAAATGATAACTTTTTTTCTACTACAATCCCATCATGTCAAAGAACGCCTTATTGTTTTATGTTATTCCTCAAATTTTATATCATTTATACGGTTCATCCAACCACGTTTGAACTTGTTGTTTGCTGGGCGTTTCCGGCATATATCCTCGATGAAATCAAACCGTGCAATCTTGATCTGGTCAAACAATTCACGGGGATTACGGGAATTTACTGCGGCGAGTGTCTTAGGCCCGACAATGCCATCAGGAATCACACCAACCAAATCCTGCGGTACTTTAATACCATGTACCCCAGAAGCCCATACAAAATCGCATACTATCTCTGCTATACTTTGGCTTCTTATTTCATCCGCATTCCATCTATCCCAATACAACATCTTCAAGATACTTTTCCAATCGTTATATGACAAATCCATCAACCTTCCGGTCGTAGGTTTTGGATAACCTTTTCTACGACAATATTCCTCATAGGTAGCCATTGTCACACCTACCATAGTTTGTCCTCCTAAATCATCGGGATCATCAGCCCATCCTGTTTTTCTTGCTCTTTGAAAAAGAGACTCATTGGTTTCATTGCTTTTCTTACTTATACCAGCTTCCCATTTTATAAGAAATGGTATGAAATGTTCAATATTAGCCATTTTTCTTTTCCTCCTTATCTTTAAATTATAAAATTACTATTATTTTTGTCGCAAAAAATATGGACTTATCAGAACTTATTAGAAGCTATACTCCTGAACAGAAAAATGTGTTCAGTGCTTTTCTCATCCAACTACCATTAATATTTACTATAATGTATTTATACATACCTGCTTTTAAATCCTTAGAGCTTTATTTGCAAGTAATTTTTGCCATATCTGCGTCTACATTATCTATTTATTATTCTTTTTGTTTGTTATGTTTATGCTCCGTTTGTTCCCGATACAGGTTTAATATGGAAATACCTATACTTATTATGCCAACATTGACAGCTGCATTTCTTTTACTGCGTTCGCCAGAAAGCTATTTAAACGGGCATGAATATGTATTAAGAATAGCGCTTAAATGCACGTCATATTTCTATGGATTCATCGGAATTACAGGATTCTTTTACCGAAAATGCGTAGATTATGGCATAAAGTGCAAAAGGCGCAATAAAAATAAAATCAATTAAACTCATTTCTTATCCTCCTTTTTATTTTCGTTGTCAAATAGTATCTGAGCCATGATCTTGGCAATATCATCCTTGTTCTCAATAATCACACTCATTGTCTTCTCTGCCTTGCGCAACTCCGCTTTTTCCCACGATTTTTCGCGTACCGATTTAAACTCACAGAAAATACAGTAACCCGTCCAGATCATAGAAAAAACAGGGAAGGGGATAACAACACAGCATAACAGGTCAATGAAGCACAATTCTATGAACGGGGTGAAATACTTCTTCGCTTTGACGGCTGTTTTCTTATACCCCGTGGATGTTCTTGCCTCCCCCCGTTGCTTGGCTTTCATAACTCCCGTAATAAGGTCCACTAACATCGCCCCCATTGTAGCCGCAATACACAAGGCTATAAGCACAATGTGTATCATCATGTGCTCATTTATAAAATTGTAGATTACATCTCTCATTGAAAGTAAGTTTTGAACACATTAATATGATAGATATTCACCTGTCCATAGTTGGCGTCAAATATCTTCTTGATCTCGTAGCCCAATCCATAAGACAATGCTTTCATTCTTCGCCAGTTGATGCAACGCCAGTTCATATTATGTTCCTTTGCCCAACGCTTGATACTGTACCATTCTTTGGATTCATCAAGTTGCTCGGTCTTCTGTTCAAGCTGGTACTGAATCTGTTCTTTTGCCTCCACCTCATCCGCAAGCCGACGCAACGCTTCCGCATATGTTTGAGGAGTTTTAATTTCTTTCAATGATCGTTCCATTGCGTTGAAGGCTGCGATATAGTCCAGCTTGAATTTAAGGGCTTTCTTCCCAGTAAAACCCATCGCCAAAAGAGTAAATCCATCACGGTTCATTACGAACATTGGGTATTCTTGCCTATTTTGTTCATTAACATAAATAGTTTCAACAAACATAGGGTCAGCCGAAGTTTCGGCACACCCCTGTATAAGCTCTCTAATAGCATCTAAGACATGCTTATGTTCTTTTCCAAACTTTTCAGCCACCAATAGGCTGTTAGTTAAAACTTGGTCATTCCGACCTTTAAAAACTAAATCTGTCATATTACCTAATTTTATGTTACTTCGAATTACCATCAATTACACGTTTTGGATTACCCGATTTTCAACTAACCTTTGTTTTGTATGACAAAAAAAAGAGCCAGCCACGGAAACTAATCCGCAACAAGCTCTTGGCTTTATACAATATGGATATGTCCTTTCGTCATAAATATAAGTGGCGTGCATCTTCACACGCTCCCCACAAAGATAAATATTGTTTCCCTTATTACAAAAAAAATAACCGGCAATTAACGTCGGTTATCATGATAGTATCTTATAGCCTCATTGACATATAATGATACTGATTGCTCCTTATTCAAGATAGCAGCTACATCTTCCTCTATCGTGACAAATATTTTTCTTACACCTCTAACCTTGGGACGTCTTGGCACACCATTGCTGTCCAATATCCTATATATTGTCTGCTCAGACCGCACCCCTGTTTCTTTTATTATCTCTTTAATCGCTATCCCTTGTTTGTATAGGGACAATACCCTAGACTCTTGATCTAGGGTAATAGAACGTCTTCTTGCCATAATTAATATATTAACGCATCCTCTATTCTTGCTGACAACGGTTTTCCCAACTGATCCTTTACATTAGACCGTTCCAGCTCTATACTCAACCCATCCATATCAATTCCTGTTTCTTTAGCAAGATCCATTACTTGTTCCTCATCACGTGCAATAGCGTGATACAATATCGTTGCCTCATGATTTTCATCGTAGATATTATAACTGTTCATAATTATGTTGTTTTTATTGTTATTGACGGATTAGAACTCAACAAATATCAATGTTTCCATGGAATCTGATTCTTTCACCCACATGTGATTGTTTTCAAAACCATAGTCAAAGAACAGCTTAAAGTAAGGATATTGTACTATTAAAGAGTTCATACAACCTCTTAATTCATCTTCTGACATGCAAGAAGCTATCTCATTGATTATTTGAACGAAAAGGTGTAAAACTTCTGGTTCACAATTTATCAGTGGATTTTCTACTATCGCTTTCATAATCTTCTATTGTCTTTTAATTATTTGTTTTATTATCACAATGCAAATATACTATATTGTGATGTAATAGCAAAACAAATCACAATATATTTTCTTGCATTGTGTAATATTTAACATTTAGATAAAAAAAAGAACAGCCGCCAGCAAAAAGCACAGCAGCCGTTCAATCCACGTCCTACTCTCTATCCCATTCACAATAGCAAAGATATCAATTCTAAAACGAAATACAAAAAGAAAACTATATTAATTAGTTATAGAGAGCCAATTTTGAAACAAAAACCAATCTTCTTAAAAAATTGCCATTAATGCAATATTTTTTACTTGCAGGATGAATGAAGAGAATTAATAGAACGGCAAGACTGGCGAGTTTGTATTTTTATTGACAGGAAACGAATGTTATGGATTGGGATCGGAAAAACAAGTATAAAACAGATAGCTCCTATAGATTTCTACTGCCTGAGGTATTTTTCCGGGTATTTTTGAGATTTTATTTGATTTTGTTTTACATTTCTACTTTTAGAATACTTCTGGTTAGCCCTTGTCAGATCCTTGATGATCGTTTCATCGAACACCTCGGAATATATCTCTGTTGTCTTGACCGATGTATGCCCCAAGAGTTTTTGGACGGTGGTTATCGGAACGCCTTGATGTACCAACAGAGTAGCACAAGTGTGTCTGCTGGTATGGTAGGTGAACTTCTTGCCGATATGCGCCATTCTTCCCAATTTCTGCAATGTCCGATTGGTGTCGGAATTGCAGCCCAATGCAGCCAGTTGTTCGATGCTGTCGTACTTCCGCATTATGCCCAGTGCCTTTCCGTTAAATAATAGATATAGCGGAATATTGAGTTTTACGCCTGTTTTGACGCTGTTTAGGACCAACCATTCCTTTCCGTCAACTGTTACTAGATTTTTATAAGTCAATTGCTTGAAATCAGAAAATCTCAATCCGCAATAGCAGCAGAAGAGAAATGCGTCCAGTATGTGCCGGCTGTTGTTCTTCCTGTCCGGCAGTTTAAGATTTTCCAATTTTTCCAAGTCGGTGGGCATCAGGAAGTTATGTTCCTTTTTCTCCCGCTTGATCTTGAACTTACGGAAAGGATATGCCTCCTGTAATATATAACCTTCGTTTATTGCTTCGTTGACCAAGGTACGAAGTATTCTCATGTGTTTCCCTACCGTGTTTACTTTCAATCCCTTGTTGCGGAGGAATGCGTCAAACTCCTTTAGAAACGTATAATTGATGTCCGTGAACTCTATCACGTTCCGAAATTCCTTCAATGTGGCTACTGTGCCCAGCATGTTATCCTTGGTTCCTGGTTTCCTATCGGAACTCACTATAACCTGTTGGGCGAACTTAAGAAACGAAACCACGGGTTTTACCCCCTTCCTTACAGCTTCCTTCAATGTGGATAAGTTAGATTCAAGACCTCTCTTCCAATAGCTTAACTCTATAGCCTGTAATTCCAATATATGCTCATATAGCATTGCATTAAGTTCTTGCGACTGCGGATGGTTGATTACTTGGGCACCATCCTTACTCCAACATTCCGGCTTTAGATAGACATTGGTTTTAAAGTATACCTTCCTCTGATTCAGATAGGCTTCTATTTGTACAAGGGCTGTCCCCTGTCGGTTTAACTTGTTTTGCCGATTATAAACTAAACGATATCTGATCTTCTCTAACATACTCAACTTTTTGTTTTTAAAGTTAAAAAAATTCTTCTGCATTTACAAAATAAACCACAAAAAATGCTTCTGGGAGGACTGTTCACTGGTTTGAAGCTATGGAGATTACCAGAAGCTGATAATGGCTCATCATTCGGGGATGCAAATGAACTTATATCAGGAGGGATATATCGGAATTATCCTAGCGACATTAACATGCCATCTATTAATAGTAATAATAATGGAATCTTAATAGTATTACCTGTTAATAACATCATGGTTTTACAAGTTTGTTATTATAACATAGGAAAATTATATATTAGACTAAAATGGGGAACAAATTGGTCTTCTTGGATGATGGTTTCTTTGACATAAAATTTACCTATTTTTACTTCTGGGAGGACTGTTCACTAATTTGAAGCTATGGAGATTACCAGGAGCTGATAATGGCTCATCATTCGGGGATG
>CANQLH010000057.1 GCA_947624655.1 uncultured Clostridia bacterium
GTCTGGAATTGGTTGCCCTCTCTGAATCCCTGCACCAGCTTTTCAATGGCCTGGGGCTGGTCGCCGGTAGGCTGATATTCGCTGTGTAGTTTAAATTCCATACATCCGTTCCTCTTGTCTATATATAAGCATCTAATTTGTTAATTTTGTAAAGCTATTTGACAAGCAATTATAATACACAAAAAATATTATTCTCTAATCTTCTCTATATCTACTCTTATTGTTATTGCTTTTATATAGCTTTAACTGAGATATCTGCTCCATTTTAACAAGGCATTTCCATACCTTATTTTAGAAGATCTCAGCCAGTTTCTATGAAATTTTTGATTCAACAATTCACCTACTTCAATGCTTTTTATATCTTCATTTTCATTTAATATTTCCTTAACATAGCAAATAGTATCGCTTTCATCAATTGTTTTCATTATTTCATCTAAATCTTTCAATATAATCAACCTATCACCATTTCGTTTTATACTAATAGTAGTAGTTAGTATCTCTATTGCATTTCTATAACCCCCATCTTTCAATTTTGTATAACTATTTTCACCATCGGCAATCAGATGCCATACTTCAGTTGCTTTTTCCGGCGAAGACTGTCCCCAGAACAATCCTGTTGTCGTTGCTCCATATCTACTTCTTCGCCTTTCATTATCAAATTTAATATTCGACCTATCTGGTATTTTTATAGAATAATAACTATCGTTTTCTTCTATAAAATCTAATTTTAAAAACTAGTTAAACAATTTACTTACATATATATTTTTTGTTTTATCATTCAAAAGCTTAGCTTTATACGTCTTTATAAATAGATTTTTGAAATCATTATATGTAAACTTGCTTTTCAACTCTTTCTGGCACAAAATATACATTATATGCCGTTTAAAAAAATCCCACAATAGCTCTATACTTTTACTGAAACCGTCTACTACCAAATATATTTCTCCGCTTTCGCGTTTTGCTAACCCAAACATTACCATATCAATCATAACATTATCAAGTGTAGAACTTGTAAGTCCCACTCTATTGCATAACTCTTGGTATGACAACGAATTTCCTTTTTCCAACAATACCAAAACCACTCTACATATTGTTGAATACATGTACTGCGGAATATAATCGGAAGTAATATTAGGAACAGTTCCATTAATAATATAATCCCTAAATATGTCCCAATAAAGTGTTAATTTTGACCCTCTATGTATTACAATTCTTTTATTAATCAATAGTTGTAACACATTATTCCCATATAAATCCAAAATTCGATTATAATCTGCTGGTGTATCTCTAGCAATGTCTTTTAAGCAAGCATCTTCGTCTCCTGTCAATTCCGCTATATCCTTATCAAATAACTCTGTTATTTCTAATTTTCGCCCAATCACATTCTCCTGCGAATCACCTTCTTGAAGCAATTCGAACACATGTATACATAATTTTTTCAAAAGCCACGGGTATCCTTGGCATTGATTCGTTAAATAATTTTTCAAAACTGGATTGATTGTACTGCCTAATTGTTAACTAAAAACATTAATTGCACTTCTTATTTCATTTGTACTAAAAGGCAGAATACAAAATCCCTTTCTCCTATCACTTAAATCTGACCACAACCTATATGCTGGATGGTCAAGTGGTACAAATGAATCCGTTTTCCACGCAAATCCTAAGATAAAATTCTGCTTTTCTCCATCAATCAAATTGCTCAAATGTCAAATCGAATCAAATAGACCCCATAGTTCCTTTTTGGAAAAAAGTTCCTCAAACTGATCAAATATCAACACTATACATTTTTCTTTTATCTTAAGTTCATTTAATATTTTTTCTGTATTTTTACTCTCAAAAAATTGGTCTATAGAATTGAATTCTATATTATTAGTATAATTTAAAAATCCATCTTTTTGTGCACTTTCTAGGCATGCTCGTAATGCAAATTCTGCATACCTTTTCGACATTGCAGTCCTAACATCAACCGAAAAAATATAGTATTTTTGATTTTTCCTTCCCTTATTTGCGATCGACATCAATTTAGAAATCAAAGAACTTTTCCCCATTCCGGAAGGTGCCTTGATTGCAAATAAACGGGTGTCTGTTTCTCCACGTAAAACGGCATCAAAAAAACTGAAAATCTCTTTTATGTTTTGCTTTCTTCCTACAAAGTCCTCTGGTCTTGCCGGGCGATAATCATTCCATGCGTCTCCCGTAATAATTGGAACAACACTTTTATATTCGCTTAGCAACTCTTTTTCTGCATTTCCATCTTCTTGTACATTAACAATCCATTCATATTCGCTATATTTATTTGTTCTTCTTTTAAGTTCTTCTATAACCTTTATATCTGTAATCTGATTTCCAGTGCTGGCATCATATGCCATAACGGATGTAATAAGGCCTGAATCCTTAATAACAATAGGAATTATCCAATACCTTCCAATATCCGTTATAAGTAATAAAATTACTTCCCCTTGTATGTACTTATTATTATTTAAATTTATATTTTTAAAATTACATTCTTTAATAAGCTTAGTATCCAGCAGTAATTTAATAATTCTATCTGCTGTATAGAATGACAACATATTTCTTTTTTTGTTACCGTTTCCCTCCCACTCTTCTTGTATACCTTTCGCATCTTTTGATAATCCTCCAGTTGTAATGAGCCAGCCTTCATCTGCGTTTCTCATAACAACATTACCTAACAATTTCGTAATTGCATCTGCTTGCAAAAGATTACTCCAAGCTTTGCATTCTACAAAAATTGTCGAATCTTTAATTTTATGTTTTGCTATCACATCTATTTCCATTCCGGTAACTCTTACTGTTTCCTTCACTTCATATTGCTGCACTTCAAGAATTTCCGATGTTAAACTTTCCAATATATTTCCTTTAGCTGTTGTTGATTCATTGTTCAACGTACAAACTGAAATTTCATATTTTATAATTTCACTCCCAAACTTTTCATCTGTTTTTTTCTTTGTTAATAATTCAAATTGCAACTAATAAATTACCCAACTTCCACTACGGCTATATCCCAAAAACTCTGCCACATGTTCTTTGCTCATAGCCGCCAATTCCTTTTTCAAGGCATACATTGAAACCCCTAGCATTTCCGTCATTTTCTTTTTCGAAACAGTCGGATTTTCCCTCATAATCATTAGTATTTGCTCCCGTAATGATATTTTTTTTACTTCTTCCGATTGATTAGTTGATAGAGCTGATGGGGTCGATTTTGGGGTCGATGGGGTTGATTTTGGGGTTGAATCACTACTCTTACCGCTCTTTTCTTCCAAAAACGCCGCATGAATGAACAGTCTTGTTATAAAATAACTGTGAGCTTCATCCGTCTCAAACTCTGGTTTCGGTGAACCGTTCGCATCCAATGCATCCAAAATCTTCTTAAATCCGGTATTCCTGCCTTCTGTCAAATGCAGTTCTTTCAGGAAATCGCCAATCCTGCGGTTCCTGTAACGGCGATTTGACACTCGGTAGGACTTCAGTCCTTCTATTGTGACCGACCGATCCGGTCCCGGAAAACTCAATATTTCAATTCGGTCACTTTCTACTCTAACCTCAATCGGCTCTCTCTCATCGTAAGCCCGATGGTACACAGCATTTGACAACGCCTCCTCCAATGCAGCAAACGGATAATTGAAAAAGCGATCTGCCTCTGCACGTTCCGGATGTTTTACTACTTTTTCCGTAATAATCGTATTTCTGATATACTGCAAAGCCTCCCGTAACTGCTGATGGATAGGTCCCTTAAAAGTCTGTTCAACAATATGATCACCGCCCAGACCATCTGGGAACTGAACGACATCGATCTGTGTATAAGGAAAAAATTTTTCAGGCTCCATGTTGAAGAACATTAGACCTACATTTTTGGGCTTCCTATATTCAGGAAGATCACTGACAATGTTCATATCCCTGCACACTTCAACGAAGTCGCTCGTTTTTGATTTTTCATATAGAGAACTCTTTACCTCTTTCAGGTAATTCTGAATAAGCGTAATGTTCAAATCAGATATTTCCGCCTGATGATTGATCCGATCATCGAAAGGAACCCTGTTCGCCAAACTGAACAGGTCTTTTTCTTCATCGTCTGACGGCACTACGGTACTGGACATTTTTCTGATATAATGAACACGTTCTTTATTATCTTTCGCCATGGTTTTTGGACACGAATAAGGTCTATTGTCTCCTCCCGGACACCAGAGAACAATAAATTTCTTATTTTCGTAGTCAACGACTTCCACAATCGGCATATATGCCGGTCTGAGCAATTTGCATTTTGACAGAATACTCTTCTGATAAACGTCAATTTTGTCGGTGGGAACACCTTTCAATGGATAAACGGGACACCCGTTCTTTTCTTCCACTCCAATGACAATATAGCCGCCACCCCAGTTATCCAGATCATTCGCGAAAGCACAAACTGTTTTCAAAGAGGATCCCGCATCCCATGTTTCTTTGAATTCAATTCTCGCCCATTCAACGACATTTCCAGATAACAATGTCTTTATATTTGTTGGTATTGCCATTGAAATCACTCCCTTCCATCTACATTTCACGCTGCTATAATATCATATATTATATCATCCAGCGACTACTGACATATATCAAGCCACGCTACAAACCTTCTTTACGAATCAGGGCCACTAGAATTGCTCAGTCCATACCATGTTGCCCTATCCATACAGTCCATCTAGTCCACAATATTTGGTATAAACAGCACTAAATAATACGAAATAACACGTCCAAAAGCCGCCGCCTCTAATACGACACAAAATACTCCACCGCGTTCTCCGGGAAAAACTCCTTGAACTCCCCGAAAAGCTGCCCCGCCAGAGTCTTGTTGTGCGCGATCACCAGGGTGGGCTTGTTCAGCGCCTGGATCACATTGGCCATGGTAAAGGTCTTGCCGGAACCCGTGACCCCCAAAAGCGTCTGGAATTGGTTGCCCTCTCTGAATCCCTGCACCAGCTTTTCAATGGCCTGAGGCTGGTCGCCGGTGGGCTGATAGGGAGCGTGAAGTTTAAAGGTATTCTGTTCTTTTTGCACCAAAACCACCTCCAAAATCCATGGATGGGATAACGAGAAGTCCGCTTAAAACAGTCTGATTATATCATACGCCTCACTTTTTGTACAGGTCTTTAGAACATTTGTTCTATATTTTTAAAAATCCGGAAGGCTATCCGCTGTTTTGCAAAAATCCGCCCTTTCCATCGCCAGCAGCCAGGCTTTTTTTTCGACGCCCCCCGCATATCCCGTCAGACTGCCGTCCTTTCCGACTACGCGATGGCACGGCACAACGATAGAAACGGGGTTGCGGCCCACCGCGTTCCCCACCGC
>CANQLH010000058.1 GCA_947624655.1 uncultured Clostridia bacterium
CTTATATTATCAAGAGTACGTGCTTTTCTTTTAGTACTTCAGAAGCTTTTTTTATTTAAAACCATTATCAAGTAACTTTAACTATCTTTTCCCAAGGCATATCACTTTTACCAAAATGACCATAATTTGTAGTCTTAGAATATATTGGCTTTCTTAAATCCAAATATTTTATAATTCCATCTGGAGTTAAATCAAACTTTTCCTCTATTTTTCTTTTTATTTCTTCCTCATCTATTGTATTTGTACCAAATGTACTAACATATATTGATATTGGTTTTTCAATACCTATGCCATAAGAAATCTGTATTTCACACTTCTTTGCATAACCGATTTGCGACAACATTTTTAGCAATATGACGTAACATATATGCAGCACTTCTATCTACTTTTGTTGGATCTTTGCCAGAAAATGCACCTCCACCGTGTCTTGCATATCCACCATATGTATCAACTATTATCTTTCTTCCGAGTCAAGCCTGTATCTCCAAGTGGTCCTCCTGTTACAAATCTTCCTGTTGGATTTACATATATTTTTGTATTTTCATCAATATATTTTTCATCTACAACTTTATTTATAACATTTTCAATTATATCTTTCTTTAGCTTTTCCATTGTTATATTTTCATCATGTTGATTAGATATTAAAATTGTTTCTATCCTTTTTGGTACATCATCTTCATATTCCACTGTGACTTGTGTTTTGCCATCAGGGCCTAAATATGGTAATATATTGTTTTTCCTAACTTCTGTTAATCTTTTAGACAACTTGTGTGCAAGGCTTATTGCAAATGGCATATACTCTTCTGTATCAAGGCATGCATATCCAAACATAATTCCTTGATCTCCTGCTCCCCCAATATCTACACCTTGTGCTATATCTTGACTTTGCTTAGTTATATTTACATCTATAATACAATTTTCATAATCTAGGTCAATTCCTTTTCCTCTATATCCAATATTTCTAATAACTTCTCTTGCAATTTTTTCTATATCGATTTTTGCATTAGTTGTAAGTTGACCTGCGATTGTAATTTTATCATTAGATGCAAATGTTTCAACAGCAACTCTTGAAAATTCATCTTGCTCTAAGCATTTATCTAAGATTGTATCTGATATTAAATCACATAGTTTATCTGGATGTCCTTCTGTTACACTTTCTGATGTGAATAAATATTTCTTCATTTTTTACTTCATTCCTTTCAAAGCTTATATGCTTTGCTAGTATTAGTACATTATATAATACTGCTTGCTCTGTGGGATTACCTAATTTTTCCCCACTCTTCATAATGTTTATATTATATATATTTTTATTATCAGTGTCAAGCTTTTAATCCATTAGGAAGTAATATATTGTTACAGGATAATTGGGTGTTTCAATAGAATAGCTGAAATGATTTATTTTTAGAGCTTTGGTGTCGCAGTCTACAAAATAAAGATATATATGTAGACTGCTCCATTCGCCCTACGCTCCGCTCCGGTTAATCGCTTACGCAGCTCTTTCAAATAAATCATTTCAGCTATTCTTTAATATAAAAGCATTAATTTGTAACAATATATTCAATTATCTTGTATCATATTTTTGGTATATCCTTCATATGTTCTACTATCATACTTGTATAATTTGGAGGTTTATATGTCTTATAAAAAATTTATATTTATAATATGTAATGTCTTTATTTTATGCACCTCATATTTCAGCTTTTGTTATGGGGCAGACTCATATATTTGGTCTGATAGCTCTGATTTAAAAAGTTTGCAAACATCTAATAATTCAACTGATTTGAAATTAGAATCAGGTGGTGCAATTCTTATTGAGCAATCTACTGGTACTGTTTTGTATGAACATAATTCTCATGAAATGTTTAGACCTGCTAGTGTTACAAAAGTTATGTCTTTACTTTTAATAATGGAAGCTGTTGACAGTCATCAAATTTCTTTAAAAGATAATGTTACATGTTCTAAAAATGCTGCTTCTATGGGTGGCTCACAAATTTGGCTTGAAGAAAATGAGACATTAACAGTAGATGAAATGCTAAAAGCAATTTGTATGAACTCTGCTAATGATTGCGTAGTTGCAATGGCTGAATTTATTGCTGGTTCTGAAGAAGAATTTGTAAATAGGATGAATAATAAAGCCAAAGAATTAGGAATGCATGATACTACTTTTAAAAACTGCCATGGACTTGATGAAGATAACCATGTCACATCAAGTTATGATATAGCTTTAATGTCACGAGAGCTTTTAAATAATCACCCAAGTATAACTAATTACACTACAATTTATATGGATTCTTTAAGAAATCGGAGAAACACGGTCTTGTAAATACAAACAAATTAGTTAGAAATTATAGTGGCTGTACTGGTCTTAAAACACGGTTCTACCTCTCTTGCTCTTTTTAACTTATCCGCAAGTGCAACACGTAACGGTTTATCACTAATTGCTGTAATTATGCACTCTCCTTCATCTGATATTAGGTTTGCAGAAGCTCAAAAATTACTAAATTATGGTTTTTCTAATTTTACAAATATTTCCTTTGGAAATAAAGATGATGTAGTTCGGAATTGTTAATGTGGAAAAGGGTGTAAAATCAGAGCTTCAAGCAGTTCTTCAAGAAGATGCTTCATTTTTTGTAGAAAAATCTAAATCTAGCAAAATTATTCAAAATATATCTTTTACAGATAACATCTCCGCTCCTATTGAAAAGGGAGAAGTTTTAGGAGAAGCGACCTATACTCTTGATAATAAAGTTATTAAAAAAGTTAATATTATTGCTAATGAAACTGTTAAAAAAATTAATCTAATTAATATGACAACAAATCTCTATGAAAATTGGTTTAATCTACTTAGGTAAATTTGTAAGCAAAGCTCCTCGGTGTCCTTTGTTCTTGTCAATTAAAAAAATAAAGATATGAATTTTTTAACTCATACCTTTATTTTTTTAATAACTCATATTCTGTTTTATTCCTAATCCATCTCCTACACAAACTAAAGTTTCAATTTTCTTTTTATTTCTTTTTTCTTTTATTACAACTTTTAATGACTTCATAAATTCTGTTCTTACCTGATTATTTTCTACCTGCTTTGGAGCATCTATTTTTTTTACTTCTTCTTTTTTAATAAATACACTTTTTATATAATTTATTAATCTCTTAAAAATATTCATCTTTCTTCTTCCTCCTTTATATCCATTGCTTCAGAACTTTTTGATAAATCTTGTGTTTCTTTTTTTTGTTCTTCAGCTTCCCATGGTCTTACACCTTTTGTTCTTTCTAAATCTCTATCATAACATTCAAACCTCTCAGTAAACTTTTCCTCTGGAGATTCTATAAATTTTCCTTGCTCTTTATCTGCAAGATAAAATTTTCTCCCTAATTCATCAGAATCTATGTAAACATACATAAATGGTCTTCTATTTTCATCTGTTTTATCATAAACTCTATCTACCACACATTTATTAAATTTAAGATTTTCATTATTTAATAGTATATTGCTTAACATTTGCATACTTTCATTTTGACAAGATATAAATTCAGGGCATTTTTCTGCAAGTAGCAAAAATTGTGCTTCAACATTCTTTGCAGGATTATTTGCATAAAGCTCGTGTATTGCATTTGATTTCTTAACTAAATCTTTTGCTGGGAATTGTCCTTCTTTGTCAGCTAAACCTACACTAGTAAATAATGCTCTTAAACTTTTGTCCTCAAGTTTTAATGTTGCATCTTGTAATTGTTCATCATTTTTATGTGCCTCAGAGTCTATGCCTTCTGAATTAATATCACCTTCTCTTGCTTTTTCATAATCTATGCAAAAATTAGCTGGTCTACAACCAAATCTATTATTTGCTAAATTCCAAGTCGGATCTAAGATTGTATTTCCTCTTACCATTTCTCCATTTGCTAGTGGAAGCTCAATATCTTTAATTTTTAAGAATGCATGAGCTTCCCCACTAACTATTTCACTATCTATGCCAACTCTATCAAAAATATATTTTTCAACGTTTGCTATTCCATTGCAAACTCCGTATCCTGAGCTTATAATTCTCCATAAAGCTCTACTATCGTGTTTATTAAATACTTCTGTATCAAAATCTGGACTGTAGCTTATTCTTTTACCTATTGCATTATCAATTACAGCCATTTTTTGTGCTTTAGAATACGTACTATCTAGGCTATCAATTACAGAGCTTATCCATTTTTCGGCTTCTAGATATTCTCTACCGCTAGAAAAATAAGTGCTTCTCCCATATAATAAACTCCCCACAGTTATATCAGGACAAATCTCACATAATTTCATAAATTTTTCTTTTTCAGCTTCTGTATATTCATTTGGTATTACTTCAATTAGCCTATCTAATCCTCTATAATCTTCCAAATCTCTTTCTAAATCTAAAAAAATCTGAGAGCTATATTTTTTCTTCATACTAAGTGCTTTTTTTAATTCATCTGGGAATTCATTTGCATCTATTTCTGCTTTTACATCATCATTTAATATAGCTAATATTTCCTTTTTTTCCATTAAATTTATGTCCATATCTAACAATAGCTTAACAAATTCTATTTGTTCTTTACTTTCTAATTTACTAACAATACTATATGGATAAATTTCTTTATTATTGCAAAACTTTTTGTTTTTTTCTAAAAAGTTTCTTAGTTCTTCAGGCTTAAATGTTTTAAGTATTTCTGCAATATCACTCTCAGAAAATTCCTCGTTATGTAATATTAAACCTGTCTTTTTTTTTGTACCAAAAGTACTGATAAGTTCTATTTGGTAACGATCAGATATTTCATAACTTTGCATTAATCTTTCTTTTGTACCATCATCTTCTAAACTTTTTATTAAATCACATACCCATGACTCAGATAACCCCAACGTATTTTTGACTAAGTCTGTATCTTCTAATATCTGTGCAAGCATTTCAGTACTCATTGTAGAAATAATTTTGTTATAGTTAAAATCTTTAATTTTTAACTTTTCACAAAGTTCTCTATCATACAATATTTGTTTTTTAGCAATGTCACTCATTTTTAAAATTAAATCAGATACTTCCCAAAATTCTATATTACTTACAAGCGAGTCATCTTTTAATGTACTTATTACTTCTTCTTCGCCATTACTTTGCTCTAATAATTTACTTAAATCTTTTATATTCATTTATTGCTCCTCATTCGTATTTTATTATATTATCGCACATAAAATATATAATTTCAATATAAAAATTTTTTTAAGTTTCGGTATTTTGCAAAAGTTTTATGAGAAGCAATCAAAAATAGGCGAATTTTAGGTATAAAAGCATC
>CANQLH010000059.1 GCA_947624655.1 uncultured Clostridia bacterium
ACTAATTTTCTCCATTTTGTAACAAATAATATTATATATTTTGTCTATTTAGACAATAATTGGTCTTTTGCAAAAGAAAAATCTCCAAAATAGTATAAATAAAAGACGTACCATATATGGCACGCCTTTTCCATATTCGACTATAAAATTAAAGTATCATTATTTTAATTTTATTTACCTCTTTATAAGTTGTTTTTTTATATACTTGAGATTAAACTTCATAAATAGCTATAAATTTTAGACCTTCTCCGCTGTTATGAGCCCATACACCATATCTATCGGATTTATTTATTTGTAATATAGCGTTTCCACTTTCGGGATCTTCATCTATAGACCATTTGCAAAGAATATTGTCACTGGAAACACATATATCACTAGAAAATATTTGAGTATTGTAAGGTAACCCACTAAATATTAAGCCTCCAGTTGATGCGTCAAGCTGAATACTAATATTTAAAGTTACAAAATTACCTACACGCTGATATGAATAATATGCATATCTAACATCCGCACCGCTTGTTGAAACATTTGTCAGTGTTCCATTGCCTGTTTCAACCTTATCTCGTAGAGCTAGTAAAGCTTTAATTATATAACTGTTAGCATTAAAATTATCTACATAATGTACCTTTGCGCCCCTTGGTAAATTGTTAGTAGGAAATGAAATACTGCCCTCTGTATTGTCAACATAAATATCGGTCAAGTTTGTACAACCCACAAATGTTCCGCTGCTCACAGATGTTACTTTTGAAGATATATAAACATATTTTATTGATGTGTTCTCGGTAGCAAAACTGCCTGTAGATAAAGACGTTCCTGGATCTATTGTCAGTGGAATATAGTTTTCGTCAAAAGTAACACTTTCTATTAGACCAAATATACTTTTACTTTTTTCTTTTGTATAAGCATCAGTAATGCCAAACCCTGCTAAAGTAGTGGGGTTACTACCCGCTGTAACAATTCCCTTTTCATTTACCGTGACGGACTTATATGTACCTGGAATAACTTCTGAATCTACTAGTTTAGCTGTTGTTATTGTACTATCCCCTATATCATTTATTCCGTGAGTATGCACAGGCAATTGTGCTTCCGGCAACTTACCATCATCAGAAAGCAATGCAATTTTCCGATTTTGAGAGTTAACACCAATATATAGTTCTTCCCCATTTTCATCAGTCACTAATCCAAATTCGCCTGTCATCAATTTTTGTAAATCTTTTTTCGAACCACATTTAACTTGAAAATTTTCCACGGTATTTTCTCCTAAACATTAAAAATTTCCACCGTCTATAGAAACAACGCTCAATATATCGTAAATAGCTACTTGTATACCATCACTCAACTTGATATGTCTCTAAACGGAAACGGATATTTTAATATATGCACTTCCTAACTAATGATATGTCATATTAGTATCTTTGGCTATTAAATATAGCTTTGCATAAAAGCACCCCTCACCAATTGAACGGTGAGGGGAAACCTTCTATATTATGTAATGATTAAAATCAACACTATTATATTACTTCACAACACTGAGCTAATCTCATAGCTGTAAATAAATCAATTTCTATTATTTGAGCTGTCTTATGTATTTCTGCATGATATTTATTATTTTTAGACGGCTTCGGTAACGGATGTGTTCCTATTTCTTTACAAATATTAGCCTGTAGTTTAACAGAACATATATATTTTGCTTTTTTAAATCTATTTACTAAAGTATTAATTATTTTTACTTCATCTCTTCTACCGTCTCTATCTACTGATAATCCACCAGAATCTATAAAAAAGGCAGGTGAAGGTTTTCCATTAATAAATTCGCTAAGATTTTTTTCTGTACATGCTCTATATAGAATCTCATCATTTTCAATAAAATATTCATTCATAAAATTTGTCAACACTTTCGATTATTTTATTAATTAAATCTGATTCAATAACTTCCCTATAAACCGAATCGTAATTTCCTTGTTTTACTATTACTTTTTCTGCTTTTTTCTCTCCTATCTCAAAAGCCAGTAAGCTATTGTCCTTCAACCTAAACTCGGCATATAAAGTGTTTCTTCCAGTAGGAGCTATTTCTGGTTGATGTTTTAAATCACTAATAATTTTTCTAAATACAAATAGTGCTCCATCAGAAAAAGGTAAACTATTGTACCCATTCCAATTCTTTTCTAATTTTGACATTTGTTCAATTTTTTTTAAATTAATTTTTTTATTCAAGTCTACCACTTTACCAATGCCTCGTAAACAATTTATACTATAGCATATGTAGCTTGAATCTAAATTATTATTTAAAACTTGATTTTGTGCATTTGATGTTATTTGGGTAGTACAACACAAAATAATTGCTCCAACTGTAACACAAAATTTACGATAAATTTTATTTGAAGTACTATTAGTTGATTGCAAACAACTAGCAACATTATTCATCAAAATCAATTCCTTTTAAAACTTTTATCGTTTTATCCCCCACTAAATCATCATTAACATAAACTTCTACTTTATATATTCCCTCTTGCTCAAAATCTATATTTTTAAAATCAAGACTTATACCAATCCCATGATAATCTTCTGGAAGATTGGCTAAATTTTTATTAGCTTTGAGTTCTATTGTATCTGTATCTGCTAATATTTTTTCATTCGGTTCAGGGGCCTTGAATTTAACGCGTACCTTATTTTTAATCTCTGGATTACAATTATCCAAGAATATAATTAGCGAAAAAGAAAAACAATTCGGAAAATTGTTTATTATAATATTAGGTAGTATTCCTTTTGCACTTACCAAATCGTTTTCTTCATATTTTCTATCAATCTCTAAACAAAATACTATACTGTTTATTTTTGCCATTTTGCTTTCACTTCCTTTATTTTAGTATTAAGTGATAATATTTCACATAAATAATACAATATTAATTTAAAAATGTCAATATACAATAAATATGCTATTTAAGTCTCTCACTTATTATTTGTAATCTCAGAAAATTGCATAAAACTATGCAATAAAACAAAAAATCCCCGAAACAATCTTTGCGGACTGTTTCGGGGATGAAGTTATGTATATTAAATTATGTGTTTGAATTAAATAGCTCTTAGCTAAAATGCTGTCAGATTGCTTGCTTTGACTGCTGCTGTAACTGTTTTTCCTATACCGATTACAACACGATCGCCGCTGACTTCGATTACATCATATTTATCGTAGTATGTTGCAAACGATTTTCCGTCGTATGTTACAGCTTTCTTGACTTTAACTTTTCCTCCAACAGTGATTTTCTTTGCTGTTGTCTTTGTTGTGGTAGTGGTGTTTGTTGTAACATATTTGCTGTCCATCCAGCCTGTTACCTGCGCAGCTTTGCCGACATTTGCAGTTGAATTTGTTATACGGTAACGACCGCCGACCTTTTCTGTACTCCACAAATAATATGTACCCGTCAGCGTATTTGCCTTTGTCTTTGCGGTTGAGCTTACATACAACGGCACGCTTTTAAGCGATAATTTCATTCCCGCCTTAACTGTTGAAGTTGCAGTCTTGCTTGTTGTCGGTTTGTTTGTCGTTGTTGTTTTACTGGTAGTGGATTTACTTGTTGATCCACTATTTGCCGCCTTGCCAAAATCAGCATAACAATAGTTCATATCAACATTGCCGTTTATTCCGCTAATCTTGCCGTTATCGGCATATTGCCACACATCACAATCACGACTTTTGCTATTGCTCCATTGCGCAAGCCAGATACTATACAATTTTTTTAGAGCATTATAATCAAGATAATTGTTAAACCAATTAAGGTTAGCATATACGCCTGCCTTATAACCGCTCTTTTTGATTTCTTCACAGAAAGCCTTTGCAATTGACGTGAGTGTTGATTTGCCGAGAGGTGTCATACTTCCGTCCTCAAGATCGTAATAAATCGGCATATCAAAACTTTTTCCTTTGATACAAGCTATACAAGCGTTTGCTTCTAATTTAGCCTCCGACGCTGACTGTGCATAGCTATACCAATAAGCTCCCACTTTAAGTCCTGCTGCTTTTGCCGCCGCATAATAAGCTTCAAATTGCTTGTCTTTTTGACTTGATAATCTGCCATATCCCGCACGAATAATAACAAAGTCTATTCCCGCAGCCTTTACCTTTGAAAAATCAATGTTACCCTGCCATACTGATACATCAATACCTTTTGTTGCCATAATTAAATATTCTCCTTTGTTTTAGGCTCATTGTATGTAAGAGCCTGTTTGCTGTCTGTTATGCCTGCCGTTGTAGGATCTACAACAACGCCTACCGTGACTAAAATGTTTACAAGTAAAACAAGTGCATTTGTGATTTGTTCCTCTGATACTGTCGGTACAATGCCAAAAAGTGAAATAACCTGATAAACAAATCCCACTGCAAGAATTATCAATGTCACAAGCGTTGTTTTATTTTGTAAACGCAATTTCCAGTTAATCATTTTGTTTCACCCCCTCCAATCGGTTAATCCGGTGATGTGCTTGTTTTGTTGACGCTTCAACTGCCGTCACCCTTGAAGCAAGCTCAATGTATCTTTCGTCCTGCTTACGCTGTTGTGCTTTTAGGTCGTCAATACCCGATTTTATATATCCAATCTCTAAAAGCACCGTTGCATTGCTCTTTGTTTCTTCTTCTGTTTCGTGTGTTTCAGCTCGTTTGTTATTTTGTACTGCGTAATAAATTCCTGTTATTGCACTTATAACGGCAACAATGGAGCTTATCACAGTAATTACAACGGTTATGTCAATCATATAAAACCCTCCACTAAAAAGATGTACCTTATATGGTACATCTCTTAATAAACTTCATACGTAGCCATAAAACTGAACGATTCTACGCTGCTATGTGTCCATTCTCCCGTTCCTACCTTATTTATGCTTAATATCGCAGTACTGTCAGTCATGCTTTTTGAATCTATAGACCACTCGCAAAGAGTACCTTCAATGGAAACGCATACACCACTTGAATATTCCGAAGTTCTAACAGGCAACCCGCTTAACTTTATTGCACCGCTTGATGCATTAAGCTCTATGTTAATATTTACATTTACAAAATTACCTACGCGCTGATATACGTAATTTGCAGATTTGACACTTGCACCGCTTGTTGAAACATTTGTCAGTGTTCCTCT
>CANQLH010000060.1 GCA_947624655.1 uncultured Clostridia bacterium
AAAGAAAAAAATCAACCATTTCTGATTGATTTTTGTATCTATCTGTTCTATTAGTTCGAACAGATACGTCGTTGGTGCAGATACCCGGAATCGAACCGGGACGGATTATTAGTCCGCAGGATTTTAAGTCTTTCAAAGTATGTATTTTTTATTATTTTATATTATTTTTTTATGATTTTTAAGATGAGGGAAAGTATTGACTTTTAAGGCTATAACTAATTTTTTTATTATATTACTTATGCTAGATAAATTTAAAAAAAAATATAATGTTCATTAGAACTTCATTAGAACTTATAACAGTAGTTCACTATTTAATAATCTTTTTACATTTTAATCATATTTTGTAACGAGCGTTAAGGACTTTTTATGAGTTCATAAAATTTGCAATATAGTCCATAAATTCACAAAATATTTTCAACAACAAATTATTCGTTTTTACAATTTAATTCTTTAAAAGCGATTCTCATTTGTTTTAAAAAAATATAATATACAACGATATTTTGAAAGTAGAAAATTTAGTTTTCCCGATGAGGGGAAATCTGAAACCGAACGATTAAGAGATGAATATTTGATTGTCTCAATGATGAGACAAACCAAACTGAACGATTAAGAGATGAATATAATGCCTGTTAGCAGAAAAATAGAGAATTTTATTTCATCATTGATGAAAATCGCCACCGTGGTGACCATTAAAAATAAAAGTTTGTCACTTCAAATTGGCAATTAAAATTTGATTTTTATATATATAAAAAGTATTGATATTACTGCATTTGCGAAGATTGATTTTTTTGTTATTTGTTTCGTAGAAGCAAATTTAAGCCGTTTTATTTTTTCAGACATATACTTTCATTACTTTATTAAAAATATTTGTCTACGTTTTATGTAGTGCGTCTGAGAGGTATGTTTTTAATAAAAAAAAGAGGATTTTAAATCCTCTTTATACATATAAATACTATCTTAAATTTATTATATAAGTATCACTACCGCATTTAATTGTTGCTACTATTGAAGAGCTACTATTTGCAACCTCATCAGGAATATCAAATAGATAATGTAATTTTCCAGTTGTCAAAGGAGCAATATTTGTAATATTGGTATATGTAAAGTCACTATCAGAGTCTTCAATTACAGAAAATCCTGTATACTCATATTTATTATCATATTTTATAGTCATTGTAACAACATCATCAGCACCAACATTGTTTTCACTTAAATTCTTATAGTTATATTTGACTTCGAGATACTGATGTCCATCTTCTTTTGCTTCATAATATGAGTAATATCCACTTGTATTTGGAGGATTGATTATTTTTGCAAAATTAGAACCTAATACAGTTAATTCATATTTATTTTCTTTAGTTGCTACATCATTTATATTTAATTGTTTAATATCTTCTTTGACAACATTTTCATTTTTGTTAACTGCTACTTCATCAGTATAATCCTGATTATTTGTTATTTTAATAGAACTATCCTTATTATTATTTTTTTCTGATGATTGACTTTTTGATAAATAACCAATAAATCCTATTAAAACTATTATAATTAAAACGCATATTCCTATTATTATATTTTTTTTATCTTTTAATATATCCATATTTTTGTTCCTCCTGTTTTTAAATTTTCTTTAATATATTATCATAATTAACATTTTCATAAATTATAGCCTTTTCCCACATTTCATTTATTGTTTTTGTTAGACCTTCAAAAAGAGCTTGCATAAACTGTTTTCCTAAATTTAAAGTTCCATTTTCATATTTTGTATCTTCCATTTCATTTAATGCCTCATTATAATCACTTTCTACAAAACTACAACCTTGCATTTCTCCATTTTTAGTTAATATAAATCTTCTTATTGTTTCTCCATTATTTCCTTTAGTATCCATATCAAACATATATAATGTTTCTCCTTGTTCATTAGTAGTTTTTCTGGCTTCATATAATTTAATACAAAAATCCTTTAAAGATACAGATTCTTTTGGCTTTACAATTTCTGTATAATCTGTTGAATTTGTATCAGTATTTTCAGTAGCAGTTGGATTTAATAACTTATCATTTACATTAACTAATTCTGATAATATTTCTTTTTCATTATCGTTTAATGTTATTTGTTCTGCTAGAGTTAATTGTTTTTTATTATCTTCTGTCCTTCCTCTATGAATAAATATAAAATAAACTGCAACTAGTAATATAGCTATTACCACGATTACTAAAAAAATTTTCTTTTTACTCCTTTTATTTTCCATTTTTCTACCTCCAATTTCTAAAAATTAAAATTTTTAATTTTTAGTATTATTTTCTATGTTTTGTAATTTCTGTATAATTTCTCCAAAACCAATTATAAACGTTCCAATAATTATTCCTGCTATTATTATTCCTAAGCATAATCCTCCATTAAATTCTGTTCTATAATATCCTAGCTCATAAGTGTTACCTAGTATAATGCCTAAAATTACACCACATACGATTTCAATCCATCCAATTATTTTAACTACTGTAGCTACATTGTTATTTCCTTTTGTTATATTAAAAAAACTAGCATTTTTTTCTTCATAAATTTCTTCTTGTTCATCATTTTCATTGTCTTTTATTATTTTTCTTTTATAAAGTTTTGCTCCACAGTTTTTACAAGTAGTTCTTGAACTTTCATTTTCTTCATAGCAGTTTTCACAGATTATAATATCATTTTTTTCCATTTTTTTCACCTCCTTTTATCAGTATAATTTTACTTTCAAGATTATAATATCATATTTTTTAATATTTGTACACAATTTTGTGTACTTATTTTTAATATTTTTTCTAATAAAATAAAAACTACTTAAAGGAGGTCAGCATATGGAAAAGTTAAAGATAATAAAAGAACAAAAAGCAAACGACACTATTACTCGAACAATAAGGATTAGCGGAGTAACATTTGACAAAATAAATAAATTAGCTGAAAAAAATAATATAAGTTTTAATTCAGTTGTTAACCAAATTATAGAATTTGGATTGGATAATCTTGATGAACATTAAAAATGTACATAGTTTTATTTTCTATGTACCAATTTTTAATTTTTTAAATTTCTAAAAAATATTTTTCATTATTTGAAAATAATGTAATTCTTACATTATTCTCTATTTTTACACTTTTTATATAATTTAGATTTATAACACAATCGATTTCATCATTTAATATGACTAATTTGTGCTTATTTACTAAAATTTTAGCGTTTTCAATAGAATATCTTGTATTTATAACTCCAAAAATTTCTATATATATCTTTTGGTTCTCATAATTTTTTAATTCTTTTTTTAATTTTAAATAATTGATATTCAACATTATATTCCTCCACAAAAAAATTTACGCAAAGCCACGTACACGTTGCCTATAATATCACAATTTTATATTAAAATCAATTCATAAATATTAAAATAATGGAGATAATTGTATTTATGAATAACACGATAAAATATAATGGGAAGCTAAATGCAATAGGAAGTACCATAAAAGAGTATAGAATTAAAAATGAAATGACACAAAAAGCATTATCAGAAAGACTACAATTATTTGGAGTAGACTTAAATAAGAATTCTCTCCAAAAGATTGAAAGAGGGGATAGGATAATTAAAGAGTATGAACTAGCTGTATTTTCAATCATCTTTAATGTTTCAACTGATGAACTTCTAAAAGAATGTATAGAAAAATTTAGAAAATAAGAACTAACTACTTTGATTCAATAGTTAGTTCTTCTTTGATTATACTTTAATTAAATTTCAATGAAACATATTAAATCATCTGTTGCTAATTCTATCTGACTTTCTGTTACTTTTATATCATTAAATTTATTTAAGTCAATACTAAAATGTTGTTCATCTGTCATAAATACTATATTAGTTTTATTATATTCAATTCTCGGTCTTTCTAAAATTATTGATGTATCAATTATTCCGCTAATTCTTATGCAAACATTAAATCCTTTAAATTTCTCCAATAAATTTTTCATTTTTTTATATTCCAACATTTATTATTTTACCTCCATCATCTTTTTGATTTGAAACCATTTCGTTTTTCCGCATTTTGCCATATAATAAGCTTCTTTATTACTAATTTCCTTATTATTTACTTTTTTAATTAGTTCATTTAATAATTTAACATCTATTTTATACATAGGTCGACCTCTTTTTTTATTTTCCATAATTATTTTTCCTCTCTTTCTATTTCCGTTTCTTGTTTTTCTTGAATAATATTATAATAAATTTAATTTTTCTTTAATTTCCTTTTGTGATGGATTGATGTAAATTTCTGTTGTTTTCGTACTTGAATGACCTCCCAACATTGCTATTTCACTTATTGAAAAGCCATTATTCGCCATATTAGTAAATGCAAAATGTCTTAGTAGGTGAGGGTGCATAACATTTGAATATTTATTAAATAGCTGATTTATTCTACTTCTACACACTTTGTCACTTTGTCTACTACAAAATAGATATTCACTATTACTTTTACGCTCTTTTAGATATTCTTTGATTGCATTTTCTATTTTATCGTTCATATAAACAGTTCTTTGTTTATCTCCTTTGCCATTTCTAATTATTATTTCATTGCTATTGAAATCAAAATCGTTCATCTTAATATTTAGGCATTCTGAAATTCTTAGACCATCATAAGCTAATATTGTTATTATTGCATAATCTCGTTTATTTTCATTTTCTAATATTTTTTGTCTAAATTCTTCAACATCTGATTTATCTATTGTACACGGATTTATTCGCTGATATTGTACTTTTAAAAAATCTTTATCAGTAATAACAATATCTGTTTGAGTGCCTTGATATACTAAAAATTCATTATATTTTGCAAGTGCTGATAAATTTGCATTGATTGATTCCGATTTTAAAGGTTGTCCTTTTTTTGTTTTCTTAATATTTCGTAAATATGACTTGTAGTCAAGTATATTCGGTCTGTATAACTTCTTAAATTCGCCTCCAGTTGTTTCCATATACCATTTTTTAAAATTTTGTATATTTCTGATGTAATTTTCTATTGTATTTTCTGATTTATTCTGTTCAAACAAAAAATTTTTAAATTCTAACATTTTCAAAACCTCCT
>CANQLH010000061.1 GCA_947624655.1 uncultured Clostridia bacterium
TCAGATGAAGAACTTACAAAAAATATTAGAAAATATAGTGTATATGCAAGAGTTTCTCCAGAACATAAAGTTAGAATTGTAAAAGCGTGGCAAAATAATGGAGAAATAGTTGCAATGACAGGAGACGGAGTAAATGATGCACCTGCACTTAAAACATCAGATATAGGATGTGCAATGGGAAAGGTGGGTACAGATGTTGCAAAAGAAGCGGCAGATGTAATTTTAACAGATGATAACTTTGCAACTATTGTTACAGCAGTAGAAGAGGGCAGGAGAATTTATGATAATATATTAAAAGTTATACAGTTTTTATTATCAAGTAATATTGGAGAAATTATAGTTTTATTCTTTGCAATAATGCTTGCACCATTTCTTGCAAAATGGTGTAACATAACAGATGTAGGAGCAATAACTCCATTACTTGCAATACACATACTTTGGGTAAACTTAGTTACTGATTCACTTCCAGCACTTGCACTTGCAGTAGATCCAGCAGAGAAAAATATAATGAATAGAAAACCAAGGGATAATTCAAAAGGGATTTTTAGAGGAGGTATGATATTTAGAGTAATTTATCAAGGAGCATTAATTGGAATAATAACACTTGTAGCATTTATAATAGGTATTAAGACAACAGAGGGAATGGAAGAAGCATCAAGAATTGCAATAGCTCAAACAATGGCATTTACAGTACTTGCATTTTCTGAACTTGTACATGTATTTAATGTAAGAAATAATAAAGAATCTATATTTAAAACAGGTATATTAAATAATAAAATATTATTACTTGCAATAGGAGTATCAGCAATGCTAGTGCTTACAATACTATTTGTTCCAGTATTAAGAGAAATATTTAGAATTGCAGTATTACCAAAAGAAAATATTATAGAAACAGTAATACTAATATTACTTCCTTTAGTAGTTGTTGAAATACTAAAGCTATTAAAGATAAATACGTTAAAAGATGAAGAGTGAAAAGAGGCAAATGTATGAATGGGGATTTTAAGGACTTAATTGATATAGAAGTAATAAAGAAGGAACATTTAACTCAAATAATAGTTATAGTTGTTACGAGTTTAATTATAATTGCTTTATCTGCAATACTTGGAATAAGTACCGCTATGGTTCAAAGTCGTATATTATTAAGTAAAGCTGAAAGTGAAAATGAGCAAGAAGTGCCCAATGAAGAAAATCAGCAGGTAGAAGAAGTAATAAAAGAAACACCTAAAATACCTGTATATTCAGAAGATGCAAAAAACAGAATGAACAATATATATGTTGCAGATAATGAAGAAAAAATAGCATATTTAACTTTTGATGATGGACCATCTTCAAAAATTACTCCGCAAATATTGCAAATTCTAAAAGATAATGATATAAAAGCTTCATTCTTCGTATTGGGTAGTAGAGTAGAATTGCTACCAGATCTTGTAAAGCAAGAATATGAAGAAGGTCATTATATCGCAAATCACGGATATTCTCATGAATATACAAAGGTATATGCTTCTGCAAATGCGGTTCTTGATGAATACAATGTTACAGAAAAAGCAATAAGAAATGCAATAGGAAATGAAGAATATTCAAGCCACATTTTTAGGTTTCCAGGAGGAAGCGAAAAAGGAAAATATGCTACTGTAAAAAATGAAGCTAAAAATTTACTTAATGAAAATAATATTTCATATATAAATTGGAATTCTTTAACAAATGATGCAGTTGGAACTCCAACAGCAGAAAGTCTTGTTGAAGATTTGAAGAAAACGTCAGAAGGGAAGAATAGGCTTGTTATATTAATGCACGATTCTGGAACAAAGCAACTAACAGCAGATACTCTCCCTCAAGTTATTGCTTATTTAAAAGAACAAGGCTATTGCTTTAAAAATTTTTATGATATAATGTATTAAAAATATTTTGTTAAGAAAGGTAGGAATTAAAGATGGAATTAGTTACGACAAAGGAAATGTTTGAAAAATCAATGAAAGAGCACTTTGCAATAGGTGCATTTAATGTAAATAATATGGAAATTGTGCAAGCTGTATTAGATGCTGCAAAAGAGGAAAATTCGCCAGTAATTTTACAAGCATCATCAAGTGCAATTAAATATGCTAGAATTAATTATTTAATGAAAATGGTAGAAGCAGGAGTTCAAGAAACTAATGTACCAGTTGCAATACATTTAGACCATGGACCAGATTTTGAAACCTGCAAAATGTGTATTGATGCAGGATTTACCTCTGTTATGATTGATGGCTCAAAGTATAGTTTTGAAGAAAATGTTGCTTTAACTAAAAAAGTAGTTGATTATGCACATGAAAGAGGAGTAGTTGTAGAGGCAGAACTAGGAAAACTTGCAGGAATAGAAGACGATGTAAATGTTTCTTCATCTGATGCTATGTATACAGATCCAGAAGAAGCTAGAAAATTTGTAGAAAGAACGGGATGCGATTCACTTGCAATAGCGATAGGTACAAGCCATGGTGCATACAAATTTAAAGGAGATGCTAAACTAAGATTTGATATTTTGCAAAAGGTTAAAGAAAAATTACCAAATACACCAATAGTATTACACGGAGCTTCAACTGTAATACCAGAGTTGGTAGAGACTTGCAACAAATATGGCGGAAATATACCAGGAGCAAAAGGTGTTCCTGATGAAATGTTAAAAGAAGCAAGTGAAAAAGGTGTATCAAAAATAAATGTAGATACTGATTTAAGACTTGCTATGACATCAGAAATAAGAAGAGTTTTAGCAGAAGAGCCAGAAGTTTTTGACCCAAGAAAGTATTTGACACCTGCAAGAGATAAGATAAAAGAGACTGTAAAGCATAAAATGAGAGATGTGTTTGGCTCAGCAAATAAGGCATAAAAATACGCAAGAATAAAATATATTTATTTTTATCGTAACCTTGGTGTCGCAATTTACGAAATTAATATTATATGTAAATTGCTCCATTCGCCCTTCGCTAACGCTCCGGTTAGTCGCTTACGCGGTTACTCAAAAATAAATATATTTATCATTGCTGATTGAAATAAGAAAAGGGATACATTTAAAAATGTACTCCCTTTAAAAATATAAAATTTAATTAATTTTTAAGCTTTTGCTGTGTTAAGTTTTTTTGCTAAATTAGATTTTTTCCTAGCAGCTGTATTTTTTACAATAACACCTTTTGTGCAAGCTTGATCGATTCTTTTTGTTGCTTCTACAAAAAGAGTTTCAGCTTCAGCAACATTTCCAGCTTCAATAGCATTTTCAAATTTTTTAACTGCAGTTTTATAATTAGATTTAATCATATTATTTTGTAAAGTTTTCTTCTCAATAATTTTTGTTCTCTTAATAGCTGATTTAATATTTGGCATAACCTATGTTGCACCTCCTCTTAATTCTTACTAAACTATATCGCATAATATAATAACACAAAAAGGAAAAAATTGCAATACAAAACACAAAAAAAGTTCAAGTTGTTTTAGGCTCGTGCCTTTGAAAGTAATATATTTAATTTGACTCGTTCCTTGTTGGTCGTCTCCTAAGAGGAATGTATGGAGCTTTGCTCCAACATCCTCTAAGTCGCTCCCATACTACGCGTCACTTCGTAAATTAAATATATTACTTCCAAACGGATAAAAACAGCTTTTATAATAAACCATTAACAAGTTAGTCTGTACTTATTCCATCTAAGCAATTATTATAAATAAAATTTTTTAAATCTTCTAGTGAATTTTCATCTTCATAATATGAAATCAATTTAGTACCAAATTCTACTTTATGTTTTTCTGGAATTGAAATTATTCCTTTACCATTTTTAATTAATTCATGATTTGCAAGGAGCATTGATGTTCTTTTATTTCCGTCATTAAAAAACTGTAATTTCATTAATTTACACATAAGTGTGATTATACCATCTGTAATATACTGGCAATTTTTATATTCTTCTAATATTTTTTGTAATTTTTCAGTTGATGGAAGTTCAGGTTTCCATTCTGTTCCAGCCATACTTACGTCATAAATCCTCATTTTTCCAGGACTTTCTAAAAGACCTCCTCCGAACTAGACTATGTATACTCATAATATAATTATATGTAATATTTGTGTCAATAGTAGATAATACAAATTCCCAGCCGTGTTTTAAATTATTTATAGTTACAATTTCATCAACTCTCAAATGTGCTACATTGCCACCATCAAAAATTGCTTGTGTTTCTGGAAAGGTAACTGCAATACCTTCTAGATTAGCACTTTTCCAAATACTATCAACAATATTTCTTTTAGCCAAAAATACATTTTGCTCTTCTGTCATATTAAATTTATCTTCTAACATTTTACGCCTCCTATATTTTATAATGTATCATATATAGTTCTAAAAATCAACAGAAGAAAAAACAAGAGATGCAAATTGTTACAGTATAATGGTTTTAGTCAAAAAAGTTTTTATCTGCCTTTGGAGGTAATATATTTAATTTGACTCGTTCCTTGTTGGTCGTCTCCTAAGAGGAATGTATGAACAAAGTGCGCTGAGGCACTTTGTTCAACATCCTCTAAGTCGCTCCCATGCTACGCGTCACTTCGTAAATTAAATATATTACTTCCAAATTGATTAAAAACAGCTATTCTATTGAAACAAACCATTATACTGTAACCTTTAAGTTTGGAAAATGATGAAAAGATATTGACAAATGGAAAGTACAAATATATAATAAGCACATACTTAAGAAAAGTAAAAAATAAACTCAAAAGAGGAAGAAAGAAATGAAAATAAATAACAAAAAAGCTAAAAGCCTTGGGGCTGTACACACACACACACACCAGACTGTTGAATGATTAGATTTTGTAAATTACAAAAATAGATATAAAAATAATT
>CANQLH010000062.1 GCA_947624655.1 uncultured Clostridia bacterium
GAGATATCCAACTGGTGCTTAAATCCTAAATTGGTAGAAACTGAAATTAAGGAGCATTGTGAACAGAGGAAAGATGGTATCTATCATAAAGAGAGCGAAAAAAGAATTGCGGCTCTGATGCCGGTGTACACTTTGGGGAATATTCCAAATATGACAGAGTTTCGTGCTGTCGCCGATCGGTATAATCTGCCTCTTATCGCTGATGCTGCCTGCGCAATCGGAGCGACCTATAATGGACAGTCACTGGGGGCTTTAGCCGATTTGAGTGTTCTGAGCTTTAATGGAAATAAAACGGTTACCTGCGGCGGTGGTGGGGCAGTCATAGGAAACAATGAGGAGCGGACGGGACTTGTGCGTCATCTTACTACTACAGCACGTGTATGGCCTGATTATGATTTTGACATGGCAGGGTTCAATTACAGAATGACGAATCTTCAGGCAGCTGTAGGATGCGCACAGATGGAGAGGGTGTCCTCATTTGTTGCGGTGAAAAGAAAAGTGCGTCACTACTATGAGACGGAATTGAGTGAGTTGTCCGAATACGGAATTACTTTTTTCCCTGCAACGGAAGGGAGCGCCTGTTGGTTTTCGGGAATTGTGTTGCCGGAAAAGGAAACGCTGGAAACGGCAAAAGCTATATGCACATACTTAAAGGAAGAGGGCATTGAGGCACGTGCTTTTTGGAAACCGGTGCATCTTCAAAAGCCATATAAAGATTGTTTCAGAAGTGATGTGAGTGTGTCGGAGAGCTTGTGGCAGAGAATTGTTACATTGCCCTGCAGTACAGGCATTTCAGAGGAGGAACTGGAAAAGACTGCGGTGGCGGTAAAGAAGGCAGCTCGGAAAGTTTTTGGGTAGAGGTGAATGGTTTGTTTGAAAAAAGTTATTTGATTTAGTAAATTATCAGATGCATTCAAATGATTGGTTTTATGCTACAGATCTGCCGCTTCATTTTGGGGCAGAACACCTTTTGGGTTCTGTGCTTGGGCATTTACATATCGGAAGATATGTGATATTCAGTTGTTTTTGGACAACTACCGAATTTGGTTTGTAAGTCTGCAACAGAATACGAGATAAGGAAATATTTTGATAAACTTTGAAAAGAAGATAAATCAGTTGTAATATCCATATTTTAGAATTATTCCCAAAGTTTGGCTTCCTTTTATCGGGGAAGGACAAGAGAAACTGTGGAAACTCAAGGAATTGTGTGGAAACTCAAGGGATTGAAACTTGATTTATAGTAAGTGTTGTGATATTATAAAAAAGCTGATTTGTGTGAGATAGATTAATTGATAATATAGTTTAAAAGGAGGAATTTGTTATGTATTATTGCAAAAAGTGTACAATGCCAGATACGCGGCCTGGTATTACTTTTGACGAAGCAGGTGTATGCAGTGCTTGCAGGCATTATGAACAACGTAAAAAAATTGATTGGCAGGCGCGGATGCATGAGTTCGAAGTTTTATGTGATAAATATAGAGGATGTAATGGAACTAATAATTATGATTGTGCAGTGGCTGTTTCAGGAGGCAAGGATAGTCATTTTCAGGTCTATATGTTAAAAGAAGTTATGGGTATGAATCCTATTTTATTCAGCGTAGAGGACAATTTTCCGATGACGCAGGCAGGGATCCATAATATAAAGAATATTAGTGAAGAATTTGGTTGTACTATTATTAGTTGTAAACCTAATATAAAGGTACAAAAAATATTAATGCGTAAGTTCTTTGAAAAGTATGGTAAACCGACATGGTATATAGATAGATTAATTTATACCTTTCCGTTGCATATGGCTTTAAAATTTAATACACCGTTATTATGCTATGGAGAAAATGTTAGTTTTGAGTATGGTGGAGTAGATGATGAAGAGGACTATTCCGCAAAGACACAACTCGAAAATGGTGTAGCAGTGGGGATGCCTATGGAAGAATTGTTAGGTGGGGGGGTGACAGAAAAAGATTTGTCTCTTCTATTACCACCGCAACCAGAGGAAATGAGTAAGCTAGATCCATTTTATTTGAGTTATTTTGTGCCATGGAATAGTTATTCAAATTATTTATTGGCTAAAGCTCATGGGTTTCATGATTTAACACACGAATGGAATCGTCTTCATCATGCTGAAAGTTTTGATCAGGTTGATTCAAGAGCATATCTTGTCCATAGTTGGTTAAAGTATCCTAAATTTGGACATGGTGCTGCAACGGATTATACGGCACGCTATATTCGGTATGGGATGATGACTAGAGAAGAGGCGTTACCTATTATTAAAATGCATGATGGAAATTTGGATCCGCTTTGTGTGAGGGATTTTTGCGACTTCTGCGGGTATACGGAGTCAGAATTTTGGGCGATAGTGGATAAGTTCTACAATCGAGAATTGTTTAAAAAGGATGAATTTGGTAATTGGGTGCTTAAAAATCCTATTTGGACACAGAGTTGATAATGCTACAAAGATATTATAGTTAATATTTTTGAAAAAGCCAGTACTGGAATTAGTGTGAGGACATGTGCTGGCTTTTTAAATATGGGACCATACTGCATGGGAGGTTAGATAGTGAACCATAGACCAATGTCAAATAAGAATAAACCAATATGGATAATTATGTTTTTTAGTTTAGTTATACATATATATATGCTGTTGGTTTCTGGTGCTTGGTGGGACGATTATAAGTATTCTGTAATTAATTATGCAGATATTAAAAAGCATATGATAGCAGCAGGTAGATTGGATGCATATTATTTGATATTGCCTGTTAACTCGTTGCCCGCATGGGCATTTCATTTAGTTATTATATTATGTTTTGCAATTAGTGCAGTGTTTATATATTTAATTATTAATGATATATTTCATTGTGATGAGGATGCATTTTGGATAGCTGTTTTATATAATGCAATTCCCGTGAATGATATTAGAGTGATGAAGTGCGTATACCCTTATACAGTTTCGCATGCTTTATTTTGGACTGCTTCATATTTGCTTATTGTTATTTGCCAAAATAGAGAAAAAAAACTAAGATTTCCAGAAAGAATAGTGGCATTACTGCTTTTTTATATTTCTTTTTCAACAAATAGCTTAATGTTTTTTTATGCAGTGCCAATAGCATTATTTTGGATCAGGATAGGCTTAAAGTTAAAGCGTGGAAATAATTTATGTTTTAATAATTTTATAAAAGAAGCCATAAAATGGGTAGATTTTTATATATTGCCTTTTGCATTTTTTATTATAAAGCTAAAATTTTTTAGTCCAGACCCGAATGGTTTGGATGCGGGTTATAATTTGGTAACAATAGATAAATGTTTTTCTGCCTTAATGATAATACCTAAAGCAACTATTGTGTTGTTAGGGAAAATATTTTTGGCGGGAATTGAAGTTGTATATCAAAATAGTTGGCTGATAATGGTATTCGTAGTGCTATTTGTCATTACAGTTCGAAGCCAAGAGAAGGTAGATGATAATGAAGCAAAAGTAAAGGGATTTAAAAAAAGCGCATTGGGGTGTATGCTTGGTATTATTTTAATAATTATGGGAATGTATCCCTATTTGGTTATCAGACAAAATACCCTAGGAATTGTTGGCATCAACGGAAGGGATGCGATTCTTGCTTGCTTTGGAGTGTCGGTTTTAATTGTTTTTGGGGTGAAATTGATAAGGGTTTCTAAGTGGGGGCAAAGATTGTTGTTTTCTTACATGGTTATTATGGCCACTGTATATTTTACAAGCTGTTATTCAGGATATTTGCGGGATCATTATTATCATATGGCATTGAGAAATGCATGGATACAAACAGATGACATTAAAACAGGACACACATTTATATGCGTAAGATCAGATAATAATTTTACTATTCCAGATAATTTTTATGCACTTAATGCGATGGCGCTGGAGACATATGGCGATGCTGGACGGTATATTGCCAGCGGGGTTGAGGAATTAAGGTATATTACTTCGTATGAGAAAAAAGAATTAATGAAAAGCGATATTACTTATGCGTATTCGGAATATGATTTGAAGGATATTAAGATTGATGGAATAATGCGGGTTTCATGTTGCATGAATGGGATTGATGCTACAAAATTAAAAATTATAGAAATGATGAATAAAGATACATTTGAAGAGGTGTTAAATGGATATATTGAGTATAAATATATTCCTGTTAGTGCAGAAGAGTCAAAGATAATCTATGAAAGGTTTTTAGCAGATGAATTACAAAACAACAGGGAGCTTTTGCGATTGTTAGCCATTCCGGAATAGTATTATGAAAGAGTGTAGGAACCGAAAATAGGAAGTAGAGGGTATCCATAATTTTATTTACACAGCAAATAAGCCATCATTTGGTGACACTAAAAAATTAAATATTGGGATGTTAAGTTTATGCGGTTACTGACTTGATTTTATTCCTTTGACTCTTTACAATAAGGATTGTCTGCTCTATTATATTTTCGTAATCAGCCGCGGGCAACGCGGACCTTCTACAAAATTTGCATTGTAGTTTACACCATTTTTATCATGTGATATACTGCGGTAAGAAGTATTCTTGCGATGGAAAAGCTTGCTCTCTGGTAATCACAATGCTTTTTGAGACAGAGATAGCGATTGTGAATCTCAGGATGCTTTTTACTGGGTAAGCGTCAAATCCAACGCCTTAACTAACCGTTAGTTTTGTGCCATACTCTAGAAAATCGCAAAAATCTCGCGAGT
>CANQLH010000063.1 GCA_947624655.1 uncultured Clostridia bacterium
GCAGCACACTCTGTATTACATCTGCATCGGCTTTGTTGTGGATACGGATTATCATGCCATTAAGTTCTATTTCAACAACAGTCTGGGAAACAGTTGTTGGAAGGTTAGCGTTTTGCGCTACAATCGCATTTTCTGTTATCTCACTATCGGTCACAGGAAGCTTCACGATCTCCTGGATAACCGGAATGGCTTTTTGTCCGGCTGCAGAGTCAGGGATCGTATATCCTGCTTTTTCAGTCGGCTGATCCACATATAAAAAGTTCCGGGCGTGATATCATTTGTCTGTTACCACTGATAATCGGAAAGACCGATTTCGCGGCATTTCATGATAAGCTTAATCTGCTCATTCCTGCTGACACGTTTTGCTCTCATAATGTTTGCTCCCCGATTGTAAAGTAAAATGCTCGCTTTCCACAAAGGTAGTGGGGTAAAATGCTAACATTTTCTATCAAACATTATATAGTCTTTGATGTGTTAAAAAACCGCTGTTTTATTTAGCGCTTACTTTATTATGTGGTTTCGAGGAGTTAAAATCCAGTATTATGGCACATAATTGTGGAAAGACTGCAACAAGACAAAGTAGAATTTCAAAATTCAATCAAGGACAGATCGATTTTTGCATGTATTTATTGCAATTTGTAAAATTATGGTATAAAATATTTTTATATAAATCTAAAGGAGTCATTTATTGGCGATGAATAGGATTAACTTTAAAACCTTGTTTTTAATGATTATTAAACTTATAATATTTATGATATTTGTTGTTGCGATTTGGAAAATTTTTGGTGTCTTTAAACCGTATTTACTAAAACTCATTGCTAATTTTACTAATAGTGAATCTGATATAATCCAAAATATTATTTCTGCTTTTCTTGGTTTGCTGGATGTAGTCGTATCGATAATTATAACTTCATTCATCGAATCAATTTTTCCTGCACAACAGGATTTACCAAAAATTTTCGTGACTTCTTCTAATCAAAATATTACTAACATATCAGGAATGAAATTGAGACATTCTTACAATCCACATTTATGTGTCAAAATTGGAAATGAACAACGGCAATTTCGAGTCGTTTATGCTGAGATCAAGAATACTGGTAAGGGCATCATATCAGAGTGCTCAATTAATAAGCAGGCGTTAGGCTTCATCCTCGAGCCTGGTCAGAGTAGGAACTTTTACCTTATTTTATATGAATCTGAGAATTGTGCACAAACAAGTAAAAAATATAAGTTACCTTACTGTATTATAGATGAACAGGGCAATATCTATACAGGAAAGTATAGTATGCAAGTTGACCAAAGCAAGTCCAGTGCCACGTTTCGCCCTTACAAAAAAATGAAAAGGAGTTTGTTAAGAAATGCGTTATCGAATCTGTGATCATAATCAAATTTATGCTGATAATGAGGAAAATGATATTTATAGAAAATTTAAATATCAGTTTGACAACTTATTCAATGCAGATGAAATTCCCAAAAATAATGAGGAATTTGAAGAAATGTATGTGAATGACGATGTTTTCGAAAAAGATCTGTATGATTTTTTAGAATTGTATAGTAATTCTATGAAATTTTGCGTTGGCTATACTGGAATTGGAAAAACGACCTCCATACGTCATTGTTTACAACTTGGTGTCAGTACTGTAACCAGACTAGAAACAATGTCCCGAATCTCTTCAAATAAGTATATGGTTATTTTCCCAACTTTTTTAGATGGTGCTAGGCAACTTGATGGAGATACATTTGATTTTATTGGACGAGTAGCATCTGTTTGCACATCTCTTGAGGAAAAACATCCTGAATTGCTAAATATAATGCGAACATCGCAAGGTCGAAAGCAATTTTATCATTTTATAAGAAAGCATACGCCTAGAATTGTTGAAACCAGAGATGATTTTGCTTTTATTGATTCTTCACCTGAAGATGAAATTAGGGACAAATTATCTTATGCGCAGAAAAATTTTCCATTTGAGTATTATGCAAATAAACTAAAATACTATATTATGTCCACTAATTCTACATATGATCGTTTGGTCATTATCCTAGACGATATTGAAAGCCTGCCAGAACATCATCAGCATCAGGTGATAAAGGAGTACTTACATTTTTTTAGTTGCATGAATAATACAGATATTCCCGACGAATTAGAGTATCGTATTACCTACCATGCTTATTTCTGTAAGGCCACATACGATAAGGATGTATCGACGAAAAGATTCAATTGAACTCTATAGAGGATTAGAGGCTTTTTCTTTAGCAACCAATTCCATTCTGAAGAAAAAACCTATCGAATTAGATTTATTTTTCAAAAAACGTTTTGACTACTATACCTCACAATCACCAAAAGTAATTGGTAATAGAGAATCATGGGATGAATGCTATAATAATTTAATGTTGCTTAATGAGGCTTTTGAGGGAAAATATAAAGCAATGATTGTCAACCTCTGTTTCTGTAATATTCGGGCTGCTTTAGCAATATATTCTAAAGTGTTTGCTAATCGTTTCTGGATTCAGGGAAATCGCACAAAAGAATTTTTCTTTACGGTTGATCCTAAGCAATATAATTTTAATAATATTAATGTTATACGAGCTATTGGTTGTGGTAATTGCGCAGTTTTTTCTGGTTCTGAAGATTCTGTTATCCCTAATATATTTTTAACTACAGAGCATTACGATTATAGCATCCCGTGTCTGCTTGTTATGAAGTATTTTATCAAAATGATAGGTGAACAAAATGATAATCTAGAGATAACGTATGGTGAGAACGCCATAGAACTTGGTAAAATTCTTCAACAATGGATTCGTATTTTTGGAAAAGAGCGCACAGAACAATTCCACAAAGCATTAATATATCTTTTTGAGCAGAGAGTACTTAGAAAGTCCATTGAAGATACTGATGATGTTGATACATTAGACAAACCCGAATCTTTAGAAAATAGAAGTAAACTTTATATTTCACCACGCGGGTATGAACTTATGGCAATGTTGTCCCGTGATAGTGTTTACTTTGAAATGCTGAGGGAATGCGCTTGGAGAGAGTACAAAGGACATGAAATGTCTTATAGCTCCCAGCCTAGTTATGAACTTTTGATTCAAAAAAAGCAGTACGTGATTTTTACTGATTTGTTAGAATATATAGACTATCTTCGCGAACAAGAGGAAAGCATTTTCTTTAATCCAAATGATAATATTGATCTTCAAGAGTACCAGAACGCGTTTGGATCATCAATGATGGTAACACATTTATTAAACGGTGTAGAAAAATCTTTACGTTATTCAGGACATTTCAATACTTCAACCTTAAGTGATAAATTCCTGACTGTGCAACAAAACATTGCTGAAAGTTCTAAACGATTACAAGGCAATATGTAAATGGATTGCTTCATGTTTATAATATACATATTGTTGAATCTTGAGTATTAGTGGTATCAACGTTAAAGGAAATCTGCCATTCATAATGGGAGCCAGAGTAGTCCATTAAGTGACAAATTTCCAAAGCGTAGCTATTGTGCTACAGCAAGCGCTCCAATAGGCGTAAAATTAAGCAAAGGGCATCGGATTGACGCATACCACACCATTTGGGGAAGAGGCTTGATATGGCATTATTTTCTTCTGGAATTATTTATGATTTATTCCCAACTTTATTCCCAATGTGTTATAATAAATAAAGTTGGGAATAAAAGTTGGGTAAAGGAGCATACTAATGGAGGTCAAACAGATCGTTTTAGATTTATGTGCTTTAAATGATGAACAGGAATGGTTTGAATTTAAGGAAAACTGGTTTCAGCCAGAGACATTAGGAGAATATGTATCCGCACTGTCAAATGCGGCTGCTTTTCACTATAAAAAATATGCTTATTTCCTCTGGGGAATAGACAATGCAACTCATGAAGTTGTAGGAACTACTTTCAATCAATATTGTGAATATAATAAAGAACCGTACCAAAATTATCTTGCAAGAAATCTATCGCCAAGCATCAATTTCGGCTTTGAGGAAACAGAAATTGATGGAAATCATTGCATCTGACCTTTGAAGAAGCCATGAAGGTAATGAAGGGGACAGAAAAAGACCAGGCGATCCTAAAGAAAATAATCTGACGAAAGATAGACACGGACGGATGACGTAGAATTGGGCAGACAAAGTCTGCCTGATTTTATTTAGAGCATAGATTGATATTAATGCCGAAGAGCTGGCGTGGGCAGGGGCAGTACGAATCACTACAGGATAGCGTTTTTGAAAAAGAAGAAGGCGCTGGTGAAGGTAGAGCTAAAAGACGTGGTAAACCTGTTGCGGACACTATTGCTGCTGCTTGTCGGTAGTGATAAAATATGTTGATAATCTCCACCCCTGATCGATGTGAGGACGAAAAAGGCAGGGGACTGTTAAATATTAAAATATCATAAAAAAGGGCATATCTCTTGATTTGGTCCGTAGCTTTGAGTACGATAA
>CANQLH010000064.1 GCA_947624655.1 uncultured Clostridia bacterium
CAATTCATAAGCTCTCAAATTCCTTGCTATTAAGGAGATTGAGAGCTTTTGTCTTAAAAAAAGTGTTTAAGTTGAGAATATACTTTACTTGTAGTATTGTCAAGTAGTAATGAACAAGGCGCCTCGGTGCCCGTTACAGGATAATGGGTTGTTTCAATAGAATAGCATTATATTGCAATAAATATAAGTGTAAAAATAAAAATTTTATTGAAAAAGTGATATGTGATATGGTACAATATATAAAAATGCAGTTCTTACACCAGTTACGCAAATAGGAGAGCTAGTAAAGAGATTATCAAATGAATTTAAACAGAAATATAAAGAAATACCTTGGAGAAATATTGCTGGAATGAGAGATATAGTAGTACATAATTATGAAACGATTGATAAATTAATATTGTGGAATGTAGCAGATAAAGAAACATTAAAAATAAAAGAATTTTGTATAAAAATTTTAAATGAGAGGTAAATTGTATGTCTGAATTAGAAAAAATAAGTAAAAAAATACAACCAGTAGCTAAGAAGTATAAACTTATGTATGTATGGGTTTTTGGTTCTTATGTAAAAAATAAACAAAAGAAAAATAGTGACATAGATATAATAGTTAGAACTGAAGATGTAGCAGATGGATTTAAAATTGTAGAAGTAAAATTTGCTTTAGAAGAAGCATTAAAAAAGGAAGTAGACATTATAACAACAGGTAGTATAAAGGGTTCTTTATTGGAAGATGAAGAATTAGAAGAAGTACTTGTATATAGTTCCGAAAAAAATTAAATATAGTTCAAACCTCAGAAGTATTGAAACTTCTGAGGTTTAATTGTTCTTTGAAAAAACTATTTCTATCTCTTACTAAATTGTGGAGCTTTTCTTGATTTTTTAAGACCATATTTCTTTCTTTCTTTTGTTCTTGAATCTCTTGTCAAGAATCCTTTAACTTTTAACATTGGTCTATATTCGCTATTTGCTTCATTTAAAGCTCTTGCTATTCCATGACGAATAGCTCCTGCTTGACCTGAGAAACCTCCACCTGTTACTTTACAAATTACATCATATTTATTTAAAGTATCTGTTGCAACTAATGGTTGTCTTACTATTACTTTTAAAGTTTCAAGTGTTAAGTATTCATCTATATCTTTAGAATTAATTGTTATTTTACCTGTACCTGGTACTATTCTAACTCTAGCAATAGAGCTTTTTCTTCTTCCTGTACCATAAAACATTATTTTATCTGAACTTGCTTTAGGCATTTATTTTTCCTCCTTTAAAATTCCCAAACTTCTGGTTTTTGAGCAATATTCTCATGTTCTGCTCCAGCATAAACTCTTAATTTTTTTATACTTTGTCTTCCTAAACTATTATGTGGAAGCATTCCTTTTATAGCTAACATCATTGCTTTTTCTGGATTATTGTTTAACATATCTTTTGCAGATATTTCTTTCATTCCTCCAATATATCCTGAATGATGTCTATAAACTTTTTGATTTAATTTATTGCCTGTTAAAATAGCTTTGCCACAATTAATAATAATTACATGGTCTCCAACATCCATATTTGGTGTATATGTTGGTTTATGTTTTCCTCTTAGTAATTTAGCAGCTTCTGTTGCTACTCTTCCTAGAGGCTTTCCTTCAGCATCAATTATATACCATTTTCTTACAATTTCATCTTTTTTTATACTATAAGTAGTATTGTTCATGGTTAATTCATTTCCTCCATTCTGAATTCTTTTCTATACTTAAAAACATCTAAACAACTTTAGTTTACCGGGAAAAAACTTACATTGTTTACATATCTTATCATAACACTACAATATTTTAATACAAATCTCCTAGAATGTCAATAGTTGCAACAAATATTTTTCAGAAAAATTTAGATTGTCAAAACGTCAAATATAAAAATTTCATTTAGACTTAAGATTTATTATTTACTACTTTAATTCTTTTATTATCTTTTCAACCTCTTCTTTGCTTAGTTCTACTACTTTGCATATTGTATCTATGTCTATTTTTTCTTTGTGCATATTTATGACAACAGATTTTTTATTCTCATTTATTCCAGTTTCTATGCCTTTCTTATATCCATACTTTTCTACTGCTTTTGTATCTCTTATATGTTTATCGCGTAATTCTGCTAAATATCTCTCCCTTTTATTCTGTTTTATCTTGTCTAATTCTTCCTTTGCTCTCCTTATATCCTCATTCTCACTCATGGCACTTTCTCCAATCTTCTCTGGATTTTTTATAAATAAAGACCATAACATCACTTTGTCTTTTTCATCTATTCCTTTATTTTTTAACCTATCCATTAACTTTGATAACTCTATTATATGTATTTCAAGTACGGATGTCAAGACTATTTTTCCATATTCTTCTTCTCGTATTTGCCATTTTGTATGATATTTCTCTATCTCTTTTATACTCTCTAATTCAAAATCTGCTATTAGTATTACTATTGTCTTATTTAATTTTTCATAATCTTCCCCTTCTTTAATGTCCCCGCTATATAGCTTACTCCAATAAAACATTAATCTTTTGTATTTGTCAAGTGAAAATTGACCCTTTTTATAAATCAATTATGACCCCTTAAGATAAAAAAATTATTGTTTAAAATTTTCTTGTAACCAATCTTGAGTTTCTTTTAATCTGTATGAATTTCCATTCATATTTATAGCTATAGCTTTATGGGTAAGTCTATCAATAATAGCTGTAGTCATAACAGGATCTTTAAAAATATCTTCCCATTTTTCGAAAGATAAATTAGTAGTAATAATTGTACTTTTACGTTCAGCTCTTAAAGATAGATGAGTAAAGAGTAATTCACCACCTTCCTTGTCAAAAGAAATATAACCAAGTTCATCAAGTATTATCAAATCATAAAGTTCAAATTGTTTTTGTATAGAAGTTAGAGTCCTATTAGATTTACACTCTTTCAGTTTATTTATTAAAGATGGAGCACTAGTAAACAAAACCCTAAACCCCTCCTTGCAAGCTTGTATACCTAGACCTATAGCAATATGAGTTTTACCAGTTCCAGGATTTCCTGCAAGTATTAAGTTTTGCCCATTTTTAATAAATTCTAAAGTTTTTAACATTTGTAATTTATTTTGAGCATCTTCAGGAAGGCAAGAAACTTCTAAATCAGACAAATACTTTTTGTATGGAAAATTAGCATGTCTAACTCTAGCAATTTTACCATTTTCATTTCTAATATCAGCTTCTTTTTGAAGTAAATCATCATAAAAATCTACAAAAGAAGAATTTAAATTAGTATGCTCTTCTAATAAATTTTTAGAATTATGAAAAGAATACGTTAATTTTAAATATTTTGCATTATCTTTTATCCTATTTAAGGTATTATCAAATTCAGTAAAAGAATTATTGTTCATACTGCAACCCTCCCTTCAACATTAGATGTTCCGATAATTGAATCATACAGAGATAAATGTTTTTTAGCATTTATCTCAATTTCTTCTTGCATAGAAGACTTAGCAGAAGGTAAAGAAGGAGCATCATCATTTCTATTTAAAATCATTTTAATATTTTCAGTATTTACATCAATTGACTTTTGTATTAAAATATTAATGGTATTTTGAACAGAATTAATATCATAATTTCCAATAATTTCAAGAAGTTCGATAAAACATTTAGGCTTGTCTAGGAAAAAGTTATGATATATTTCTTTCAAAGAAGAATGCATTTGCTCAAAAGCAAGGCTTCCAACAAGAGCGCCGGGCTTTCTACTTAAAGTTTTAGTGTAATGCAAGATATCAATGCTCCATTCTTGATTACCATATAATCTAGTATGGGAAGCTACTAGATTATTATTGAAAAATATTTCTAGCTTATTTATGAATATTTTAACATCAACAGCTTTTAAAACTAAGTAATCAGGAACAGAATATCTATTTTGTAAATATGAAATGGTAGAAAGCTTGTCAACTCTTAAAGTCAAATCAATACAATTAGGATAAGTAGGCATTAACTTAGATAAATAACTTTTTTCAATATTAAGTAAGTCAGTAGGAGAATTATTATCTAAATATTTAGTTTTAATATTATTATATATGGAAAGTCTATTAGCTAATCTAGCAAAAGCAAGAGACTCATTGTCAAAAGAACTTAAACTAGAGAAAGCTTTTCTTCTAACAAAATCAACACTATTTGTTATTTATAACTTTAAAATAACAAACATTATAACTACATAAATTTAAGAAATTATCGTATAAAAATAACAATTAT
>CANQLH010000065.1 GCA_947624655.1 uncultured Clostridia bacterium
TGTATTCTAAATATCCACTAAAGCTACTTGTGTGTGTGTGTGTGTGTGTGTGTGTACAGCCCCAAGGCTTTTAGCTTTTTTGTTATTTATTTTCATTTTTTTCTTCCTCTTTTGAGTTTATTTTTTACTTTTCCTAAGTATGTGCTTATTATATATTTAGGCTTTCCATTTGTCAATTGATTTTGTTAATTTTTTTAGAAAATCGTTCCAGATTCTATTTTTAAAATAAGTCTGAATGCGAACCTGTTCTACATGCTGTTAATATTAATTCACTTTTATCTATTTTATATATTAAAAGCCAATCAGGTTGTATGTGACATTCTCTATATCCGTTTGTATTCTCCCACCAAATAATGGTCTTTATACTTATCAGGTAATGTTTGATTATTAGCAAGCATATCAACTACTTTTTTCAATAGTTTTAAATCAAGTCCTCTCTTTTTCATTAATTTATAGTCTTTTTTAAATAAATTAGTATATTTTACTGTTAGCAAATTTATCAATCCTCTTTCTCTAAATCTTTCCACATTTCGTCTAAATCAGTATATCCTTTGCTTAATCCTATTCCCTTATCTGCATCTTCAATAGCTTTTATAGTTTCAGCATTTAATTTTGGTACTTTTATTTCAAATGGAATGCTTTCAGTTAAGATTATTTGTCTTAATAACATATTGATAACATTTGTAAAATTTGTTCCTAAATATTCAAGCGTTTCCTTTGCTTGTTCTTTTACTTTTTCATCTACATTGACATTTATTGTAGCCATAATATCACCTCCATGATATATTATATGTATATTATAACATATTATATGTATATTATCAATATATTATACATATTTTTATGCTACATAATGGGTTGTTTCAATAGAATAGCAGAAATAAAAATTTTCATATAGGTATATAAAAATTGAAAATTAAATAAATTCCTAGTATGATAAATAAAATTTGGCAAAAAATATATTGACAAATTCTTTGTTTTAGTATATACTAAGTATATACTAAATAGAAAGTGAGTTGGTTATATATGACAACAACAATTCAAAAATGGGGTAATAGTCAAGGTGTAAGAATACCCAAAATAATGCTAGATACAGTTAATTGGTCAGAAAATGAACAAATAATTATTGTTATAGATAATGGCAAGTTAATACTTGAAAGGGCAAAAGAAAAAAGAAAAAATATAAAGGAACTATTTGCAAACTATGACGGAGATTATGAACCATCTGATATTGACTGGGGAAATCCAGAAGGAGAAGAAATATGGTAAAACAAGGAACAATAATAAAAATAAATTTTAATCCACAATCAGGACATGAACAAGCTGGATATAGACCAGCAGTTGTAATTAGTAATAATATATTTAACGAAAAAACAAAATTATCTATTGTATGTCCTATTACAAATACAATTAATCACTTCCCTTTGCACATTCCACTTGATAGTAGAACAAAAACAACTGGAGTAATCCTATGTGAACATCTAAAATCGCTAGACCTTAACAGCAGGACCTATCAAGTTGTAGAAAATTTGCCACAAGATATATTAGATAAAGTTATAGATATCGTATACTCTGAAATAGAACAAATAGAATAATAGTGTTTACACATTTTTGATTTTGCAACTTATGGAGCAAATCACAAAAGTTGCATTCAGCTTTTTTTATCTAATAGAATCTCCTATTAGATAAAAAAGTAATACCAAGCGTTAGAGTACTTGGTATTACTGAGTTTTATTAAACTTTCATTATAATTGGTAGTACCATAGGGTTTTTTATTTTTTTGCATTAAGAAGTCTTTCAATGTATTCTTTATTGTTAATTTTATTACAGATTAGTCTGTTACATGATTTGAAATGTAATTCTATTGTTTCTTAAGTTATTAGTTGACAGAGCTACTTTACATAAAGCACAACGCGGAACCCGATGCTGATGTAAGTACGAGTCGCAGTATCGAAGCCAGAAAGGACGCACGCTGGACTAGCAGGACTATCATTAGTGAAGTTACCACCGCGCATAACAGCGAACGTTTGCCCGGTAGAGTCATGTTTTCCTGTTTCTGTCGTCCACTCGTACATATTTCCTCCCATATCATATATATTCTTTACTGCAAAATTATCATTTACTCCTGTTGGTGTTTCTATTCTTCTTCCAAATGTGTGGTTTGCATCTATCAATGTTGCATTTTTTTCAAATAAGCCATTTTGTACTTCTGATAATGTCTTACTTGCAGAACCATATGTTGTAGCCCCTTTTTGGTATTTAGTTGCAACTATCCAGCCATCTCCTGTACCTGCTCCCGTATGAGTACTATAAACATGCTCTGCATATCTTCCGTTATACGCTCCTTTTGTATCTGTATAATTTCCTTTTCCTGTGCTTTTTGTTACATATTCTTTTGTATCAGTTGTAGATTCAAACCATTTCATTACAGTGTCCCATGCATAACTATCTACTAAGTAACTGTCTACATCACTATTTTCTTTATACATATTTTTTGATACTTCTTTTGCATTTTCCTGGCTTATATAATTCCATGCAAAATATCCTGCCTTACTTACTGGTTTTAAGTCTACACCTTTCTCATTTGTTACATTTCTTTCAGTTTCCTTAGTATAATTGGCATTTTCTTCCTCTGGATTCGGATAAAAGCTTGCATTCTCTGGTATTCCTGCTTCATACCTTCCTATCCAAAATCCTCCATATTGCTTTACACTCGCCTCTCCATATCCTTTTGCTTCATTATCTTCCCAATCTTTGTATTGTCTATAATAAAATGTTCTCCAGCCATTGCTATCTGCTTGATTTGTTCCTGTATCTGTTTCTTGTCCTCCTGTATATGTGTACTTTTCATATTTTGGATAGTTTGCCTCTGCCACACTAGGACTATCTACATAGCATGGTACCCATACAAATTGGTTTCCTTCCTCGTCTTCTATTACTAATCCATTATTTACTGCTTCTTTACTTGGGGCTTCTTCCCCACTACCCCACTTTGCTTCATCTGTATTTATTGGTCTAAATCCTGCTGGTATTGTTGGATTATTACTATTTCCTTTTGCTCCATTTACTGTATCTTTCTCCTCAAAATATTCCCAGTCTCCTAATCTTCTTTTTATGTTTTTTACTACATCTTCTACATATGCTGTCGTTTCATTTAATATTTCATTCTCTTTCAATGCTGAACTTGCATAGTCCTTCGCTCCTTGCGTTCCCATTTGTATTATTCCTGATGTATATGCTGTCCCTATTGTTATTGCCGCTAATATCACTAACACTATTATTGTGATTATTAACGCCATTAACGTTATTCCTCCTTCTTGCACTATTCTTGCATTTCTTTGTTTTTTCATTTTTCTTTTCTCCTCCTCATTTATTTTTTTGAACGTATGCATAATTATTTTTGAGTAATCGCGTAAGCGACCAAACGAAGCGTTAGCGCAAAAGCGAATGGAGCAATCTACCTTAGTATTTCTATTGGTAGATTGCGACACACAAGATTATGAAGAAAATAATTATGCATACGTCATTATATAACAAAAGCACAAGTATAACTTGCCTACTATTGCTCTACGCAAAGTAGACACTTTATACTTGTGCCTATATTATCTATTTTTTTGTATTCTAAATATCCACTAAAGCTACTTGTGTGTGTGTGTGTGTGTGTGTACAGCCTCAAGGCTTTTAGCTTTCTTGTTATTTATTTTCATTTTTTTCTTCCTCTTTTGAGTTTATTTTTTACTTTTCCTAAGTATGTGCTTATTATATATTTAGGCTTTCCATTTGTCAATTGATTTTGTTAATTTTTTTAGAAAATCGTTACAATGGGTTATTATAAAAGTAGTTTTAAAGCCGTTTGGAAGTAATATATTTAATTTTAATAAAACATTTATAAAAATTCCAGACGCGTCTGGAATTTTTATATTTTATTTATTCTATTTTTCCTCTTCATTTTCTCGTATAACTTGTTCTACTTGTGCAATTAATTCTTCTTTGTCTGGCATATAATATGTATAATTTGATGCAAATAAATTGTTATTAATTCCTCC
>CANQLH010000066.1 GCA_947624655.1 uncultured Clostridia bacterium
CAGCTTGATCTGGGATATTTTTGTGCTTATCATAAATTTATAATTTTGTCACTACGTCAAGTCGTTGATCGGTAACAGCCTATTCAAAATTGGAAAACTATTCAAGCTCAACTTATTCAATTGTTTGGAGATAGATTTACTAAATACTTGGAATTATAAAAGGCATAGCACATTGATAATTGAATAATAAAATACAGATGAATTTTATATCACCTGTATTTTATAAAAATTTATATAAAAGAAAAAAATTTACACACCAGTCTTGACAAACTCTTTCTAAATGCAGATTCTATCTAAATTTATATTCTCTATGACATTCTATTTTGCTGTTATTGGGAATGGGTCATCATAAGCACCTGTACTAGAAGGACCAATGTTAATAGAACTCAATGGAATCTGTACAAGTGGTCTTACCCCAGAAGCCGGTGGACCGTACGACCAACCATGTGAATTGTAAAGTGGCGTGTTCGCAATACCCCACCACGAAGCAGAGAAAACTCCATATATGACCCAGTCATCTTTCGCCTCGTAGTTGACTGAGCGTGATGCTACCCAGTAGCTCGGCTGCCAAGATGATGATGGTCCACCTGTTTTAACTAATAAATCATAATATTTTGTTCCCAAGTATGAAGAACTGAAAGGATATTCATAAAATGTATTTTTAGTTGTTAAACTATCCCCCTGTGCATATCCCGAATAAGTAACTGACTGTTCACTTTTCCCTAGAACATTACCCATTTTACTACTTACTTGTTGTTCTTTTTCTTGAGAAAATATCGATGGATACCAACTATGATCTTTAGGTAAGGTGTGTATTTCCCCATTCCCACTATATGTACTTGGTTTAAAAGTTGATATACTCTCTAAATCTTCTATATTAAAGCTTCGTGCTTTTGCATTGTATAATGAATTACTATACAAAGTTTCACATACTTTATTTATGATATAAACAGCATTATTATAGCCGTTATAAGATTTAAATTCTAGTTCATCATTAACAGGTTTCGCTGATATTAGATACAAATTTGATGAATCCATTTTATAAATTCTCCATTCTACTGATGTATCTGTTTCAAATGTTTTTGTGCTATCAGCTTGCGTTAATTCTGCCGTCGCTGTATAATTTTTCTTGTCTGGGACATAATTTACAAAGTCTCCTACTTCTGGATCTTTCGTTTTTGTTGTCTGCTTAACTACTGCACTTATTTTTTGATTTCCTGCTGTATCTCTTACTATTACTCTAATATCATATGCCGTATATGGCGTAAGTCCAGTAAATTGATACTTTTTACTTGTCTCCGTAGTTTCTTGTATTCCTCCCACTGTTGTATAACTAGAAGCATTAGATTTCTTATATTGAAATTCATAACTTGCTACCTTTGATGTTACATCTGCTCCTGTTGCTGTCACATTTATAACTGTTTTATCAAAACTTGTTACTGAAACTGTCGCGGTAGTTGGTTGGGCTACATCTCTTTTTATTGTGACAGATGCTTCTGCTGTTGATTTATTTCCTGCTTTATCTATTGTTTTAGCTTTTATCGTTGTTGTTCCATCTGTATTTATTGTTACTGTTTGTGATATTGTTCCTGCTACTGTTGTACTTGTTGTATTTCCTACTGTATATTCTATTTGCCATGGTCCCGAATGTGAGTCTTTTCCTTCTGCTGATATTGTGGCTGTTATGTTCCCTGATTTGTACCATCCATTTGAACCATTGGCTGTTGCTGGATTTAAAGTTATTGCTGGTGCTGATGGTGCTACTCCATCTATACTTATACTTGTAGATACTATATCTGATACGTTTCCTGCTGTATCTTCTGTTAATGCATATATTGTTGTTGTTCCGTTTTCTGATACTGTAAAACTTGCTGTTCCTGTTGTAGATATTTGGTCTGTGAACTCTTTACTTCCTTCTGCTGAATAATGTATTTTCCATGCTTCTGATATTTGATTTACTCCTCCTGGATTTATATCGGTTCCAGATGTGATTGTGACCGTTACTGGGCCTGCTTTATACCACCCATTTGTCCCTGATGTTCCTCCTGTTACATTTATTGTTGGATTATTTGGTTTTTGACCATCTATCCATATTCCAAATGTTGACGTTTCTGATATATTTCCTGCATTATCTTCTGTTCGTGCATATATATGTGTTGCTCCTTGCTCCGATACTGTGAAGCTTGCTGTTGCTTCTGTTATATACTGAGTCTGTATTGTTGTTGCGCCTTCTGTTGAATAATGTATTTTTGCTGTTTCTGATATCTGATTTACTCCTGCTTGTTTTACGTCTATTCCTGCTTTTATCATTACTGTTACTGGGCCTGCTTTATGCCATCCATTATATCCTACGGTTCCTCCTGATATACTTATTTCTGCTTTATTAGGATTTGTACTATCTATTTTTACTTGTACTTCTCCGCATTTTTCTGATATATTTCCTGCATTGTCTACTGTTTGTGCTGTTATTGTTGTTGTTCCTTCTTGCATTATGTTTTCTTGTACACCTGATGCTACTGGATTTGTTACTGAATTTGTCGTTGCTCCTGTTATTTCATATATTACTCCTTTTGCTCCTGATATGTCTGTTACTCCATCTTTTTTTACATCTTCTCCTGCATTTATTGTGACTATTACTGGTCCTCCCTTATACCAGCCATTATTTCCTTCTATTCCTCCTGTTACATCTATTGTTGGCGCTGTCGGTGCTGTTTTATCTATCTTTATTTCTCTTGTACTTTCTTCTGTTATGTTTCCTTCTATTCCTGTTCCAAATGCTATTACTTTGCTTATTCCTTCTTTGGTTGCTTGGAATGTTGTTATTCTTCCTGGCTGTGTTCTCTCTGTTAACTCGTTTGCTCCTTCTACCCTATATGTTATGCTTGCTAAGTCTGACCTGTCGTCTGTTGAACTATCTCTTATTGTTACGTCTACATTTCCTCTATACCATCCATTTGTCTCTTCATATGGACAAGCTAACTCTATTGTTAGTGGTAGTACTTCTCCTTTGGTTGTAACTTGCATATTTGTACTTATCTTTTTGTTTCCTGCTTCGTCTTCTGCCTCTACATATACTATATATGTTCTCTTTGGTTCTAGCTCTCCTATTGTTCCTTTTCCATCTTTACTACTTCCTTTTGGTATATCTTCTCCATTTATGTTTACGAAGAAATTGTAGTTTACTACGCTTGAGTGTTCATCTGTTGTTGCTGCTGATATGTCAAAACTATATGGTCCTACATTTGTATATAATGCTTGAAAATCTCTTGG
>CANQLH010000067.1 GCA_947624655.1 uncultured Clostridia bacterium
AATAATTAATTTCGAGTAACTGCGTAAGCGACCAAACGAAGCGTTAGCGAAGAGCGAATGGAGCTATCTACCTTAGTGATTTAGGCACCAAAGTTACGATGAAATTAATTATTGATATTGCATAAATATAACAAAAGCACAAGTATAATTTGCCTACTATTGCTTTACGCAAAGTAGACACTTTATACTTGTGCCTATATTATCTATTTTTTTGTATTCTAAATTTCCACTAAAGCTACTTGTGTGTGTGTGTGTGTGTGTGTGTGTACAGCCCCAAGGCTTTTAGCTTCTTTGTTATTTATTTTCATTTCTTTTTTCCTCTTTTGACTTTATTTTTTACTTTTCTTAAGTATGTGCTTATTATATATTTGTGCTTTTTCTTTGTCAATATTTTTTCATCATTTTACCAAACTTTATTGTTCCTTTAATTCTATTATCTTTTTAACCTCTTCTTTGCTCAGTTCTACTACTTCACATATTGTATCTATATCTATTTTTTTATTATACATATTTAGAATTATAGTCTTTTGCTTTTTTTCAACTTTTTTTATTTTTTCTTCTGCTTCTTTTCTTTCTTCTTCTGCTTTCTTTATTTCTTCTTTTGCCATTTTTGTTCCTTCTTCAATACCTTTTTTATATCCATACTTTTCTACTGCTTTTGTGTCTCTTATATGTTTATCGCGTAATTCTGCTAAATATCTTTCCCTTTTATCCTGTTTTATCTTGTCTAATTCTTCCTTTGCTTTCTTTATATCTTCATTCTCACTCATGGCATTTTCTCCAATCTTCTCTGGATTTTTTATAAATATAGACCACAGCATCACTTTGTCTTTTTCATCTATGCCTTTATTTTTTAACCTATCCATCAACTTTGATAACTCTATTATATGTATTTCAAGTACATCTGTCAAGACTATTTTTCCATATTCTTCTTCCCTTATTTGCCATTTTGTATGATATTTTTCTATTTCTTTTATACTGTCTAATTCAAAATCTGCTATTAGTATTACTATTGTCTTATTTAGTTTTTCATAATCTTCCCCTTCTTTAATATCTCCGCTATATAGCTTACTCCAATAAAACATTAATCTTCTTTCTATATTATCACTCTGTACTATCTGCATTTCTATATTGCATTGTACTTCTCCGTCTATTCTTGCTCTTACATCTAATATTCCTACTTTATCATCCCTTATATCTTTCTCTAATATTGGTGTTTCATCTAGTTTTACGTTTTGCACCTCCTTGTTAATTATTGCACTTATTAATCCTTTTGTTATTTCTTCATTGCCGATATGTCCAAAAATTCGCTTAAATATATAGTCATTTGTTGGAACCATTGAATCGTTTTTTGCCATAAGCATTTCTCCTTCCCTTTTTTTAGTTTTTAGAATATGATTTTAACTTGGGGATTTCCCAATAGACTTATTCTGTCTTCCCTTAAGATGTAGGTTTAAATAAAAATATAAAAATAAGTAATATAAGTATTTTAAGCAAGATTTGCTTAACCACTCGCATTACTTATTTTATATAATCTTTTTCCTTGTTTGTCAATCAAAACAATTCGACAATTTTTATTGTTCATTATACTTGTGCTAGAATTTTATTTTACATAAAGAGCAACGCGGAACCCGAGATTGAAGGCAGCAGTAGTAGTAAAATCGGGGCCAATACGGAGACACGCTGGGTTAGAAGTACCATTACTAATGAAGCTACCACCGCGCAAAACAGCGAACGTTTCTCCGTTCTGAGTCATGCTTTCCTGTTTCTGTCGTCCACTCGTACATGTTTCCTCCCATATCATATATATTCTTTACTGCAAAATTATCATTTGCTCCTGTTGGTGTCTCTATTCTTCTTGAAAATGTGTGGTTTTCATTTACCAATTCTTCATCTTCTTCAAATAAGCCATTTTGTACTTCTGCTAGGGTCTTACTTGCATTGCCATATGTCGTAACTCCATTTTGATACTTAGTTGCGACTATCCATCCATCTCCTGAACCTACTCCTGTATGAGTACTATATACATACTCTGCATATCTTCCATTATATGCCCCTGTTGCGTCCATATAATTTCCTTTTCCTGTGCTTTTTGTTACATATTCTTTTGTATCAGGTGTAGACTCAAACCACTTCATTACAGTGTCCCATGCATAACTATCTACTAAGTAACTATCTACATCACTATTTTCTTTATACATATTTTTTGATACTTCTTTTGCATTTTCTTGGCTTATATAATTCCACGAAAAATATCCTGCCTTACTTACTGGCTTTAATTCAATATCTTCCTCATTTTTTACATTTCTTTGAGTATCCTTGGTATATTGTGCATCACCTTCTTCTGGATAAAAGCTTGCATCTTCTGGTATTCCTGCTTCATACCTTCCTATCCAAAATCCTCCATATTGCTTTACACTTGCCTCTCCATATCCTTTCGCTTCGTCATCTGTCCAATCTTTATATGCTCTATAATACCATGTTCTCCATCCATTGCTATCCGCTTGGTTTGTTCCTGCATCTGTGTCTTCCCCTCCTGTATATGTGTACTGTTCATATTTTGGGTAGTTTGTCTCAGCTATCCTTTGACTCTCCTCTACATAACATGGTACCCATACAAATTGGTTTCCGTCTCTATCTTCTATTACTAGTCCATTATTTACTGCTTCTGC
>CANQLH010000068.1 GCA_947624655.1 uncultured Clostridia bacterium
AATGAAGTAGTAAAACTAGATACAAAAGCGCCAGCAGTACCAACAATAAGCCTATCAGGAGGAAATGCAACAAATGGGTGGTACAAACAAAATGTCGAAGTAACAATAACACAAGGAGACGATACAACAGGAGCAAATGAAATATCAGGAACATCAGGAATAACATATTCGACAACAGGAGCTCATACAAACTTTAGTGGAACAAATGCTACATCACCAGTCAAATTTACAATATCAAATAACGGAACAACGACAATAACAGCCCAGACAATAGATAAAGCAGGAAACTTATCAGACGCAGCAGAAACAAATAGCGTAGTAAACAAAGACAATGTGGCACCATCAGTTCCAACAATAACATTAGACCCAGCAGTAGTAAATGGTTCAAATGGATGGTATAAAACAGGAGATATAACAGCAACAATATCAGCCACAGAAAAAGACACACATTCAGGAGCATATCAAATAGAGTATACAGTAGGAAGTACAACCAATAAAACAGAAGCAGGAACACTAACACAAACAATAAAAGTAAATACAGATGGAACAACAACAATAAAAGCAAAAACGATAGACAAAGCAGGAAACAAATCAACAGCAGAAGCAACAGCCACAATAAAGCGTGACGTAACGAAACCAACGAAAGCAAATTTAACAATAACAGAAAGTTCAACTACATCAATAACAGTAACAGCGGAAGGAGCAGATACAACCTCAGGAGTTGCAAGTTATGAGTTCCAATACAAAAAAGACACAGATACGAGCTATAATCCACATGGAAATATAGTTAAAACAACGGCTACAACAACTACACATACATACGATAACCTAGAACCAGGAACAACATACAACTTAAAGGTAATAGTAACAGATGATGCAGGAAACCAAAAGGCAGATGGGACAACCACACAGGCAACAAAACCACTCCCTAAAGTTGGGGATTATGTAGATTACCACCCTGATAGCGCAGACTATACTGCACTCAAGGCCCTTACGGGCTATGGTTCAGACCAAACTATTTCTACCGACTCAAGTGCTCCTTGGAGAGTCTATAACGTAACTCCAACCACTGTAGAACTAATATCAGGAACCTCTGTTAATGGCTTATGGTTGAACGGGGCGGACGGATATAACAACGCAGTATATGTATTAAATGAAGCATGTAGAACAATGTATAGTAGTACAACATATGGTGCAAAAGCAAGAAGCATAAAGATGGAGGATATTCAAAAAGTATCAAGTTATGATCTTACAACAGATCCGCTATATGGAAAGACAAAAACATTTAGCCGGAGCTAATGCGACCTACCCGAATATATTTCCACACGAAAAAGGGCAGAAGGTGGGAAGTAACAGTGAGGGAAAAGATCTAGACGTAAGTGAACAGACGAATACATATACAGGAACAACAAAAGGCACAAGTATAACAGCAAAGCAGACATGGTACGGGTTACCATGGACTCGTGACTATATACCAGACATTTATCTTAGTCTGTTACGAGATGCTAAAACAAGTTATTGGGCCACACTTGCCCACCATTGGATAGCTTCTCGCGGGGTCGATTTTCAGGGAGATACCGTCATTTTCGGGATTTTCGCTGTTAATATGGCTGTTCCCGAATGTTCTGTGGTCTATGCTCGGTAACGGCTTCTCTCAGGATTGTTGCTATGCTCTCCGCCCTATGGTTAGCATCTCTCTAGATTCCGTAGTCATCTGTGCAAGTGGAAGTGGAACACAAACTGACCCATATAGCATACGATCAAAATAGCTGCTATCGCGAGAATGCCACCGGTCTACCTGCAGTCGGGGAAAAAATGGTCTACGATTACCTTAACAGATTATTTGAGTGGGGAGCGTGTACAATCCAGTTACCGAGAAGCGAATTTGACGTAGTGATAACCTCGTAAATTTATGATGACCGTGTCAAGTAAAAAAAGCCCAGACCAACTGGCTTAGTACCAGCTTGATCTGGGATATTTTTTGTCTATCATAAATTTATAATTTTGTCACTACGGTAGTTTATTTATCGCTAACAACTTATGTAAGCGATCAAACAAGACGCGTTACTGGAATGGCAGTAAAATAAAACTCAGGCTATCCTATATTAGTGGGATGACCTGAGTTTTCACATTATACTTTTTGTAAGCGATCAAAGAAAACGCGGCTAGATACCTTCTTCAAGGTATGATAAACTAAATAAAAAACGAAGGAGGTAACTAGCCATGTCAAGTCAGAGAACATATACAGAAGAAGAAAAAATAAAATATGTAGCAGAATTTAAAGCAAGCGGTATGTCAATGAACGAATATGCAAAAGAAGTAGATGTACCAGAAGCAACATTTAGAGATTGGTTAAAAATAGACCGTGAGTTAGGTTTTGGTAGGATAAATGTAAACAAGCCCCTTACACCTGTAACGCCAATTACAACTACTAATAAGAAGCCTATGGTATTTGTAAATGACGATATTAGGATTGAATTAAAAGAAGGATTTAACAAGCAATTTCTAAGGCAGATAATTGAGGTGTTTTGCAATGCTAATTGATTTATTACAAAGTATAGATAAAATATATATAGCATATGGTGTAAATGATAAAATAAAACTGATAGAAAATTCTAAAATAAAATTGATAGAATTCTATCAGTTTTTTTGATAAAAAT
>CANQLH010000069.1 GCA_947624655.1 uncultured Clostridia bacterium
ATTTAAGCTAATATCATATAGTAGACAAAAAGTCTACCTAGTAATGTCTAACGGGGCAGCTAGTACCTAGTCTTGGCCTCAAAGCAGTAATGTGAGGGGTAAGTGTAGACAAGGGAACATTCGAGCCGAAATGCGAAAGCGTGAAACTGTATAGCTCCGAAATGGCGGATTAAAATGAAAAGGTTGATACTGTGGTTGTGGTAGCAAACAATATTTGATTAGTCGAAATGGTGAGAATAATCAAACTTTTCCGGAGTTAAGAGGTTTGGCGAGTTTAGTAGAGATATGATATTGGAACTTGAGAGAACCTGTTGTATCTTAGAGATAAGTATGTAGGAGAAGTATAAAAACGACGAATACAAAAGTACAATAGGTAGTCGGATTAGCTCATAGTATCTAAGAGGCTTATGAAAGTAAGAGGAGAGAAGGGGCTAATGTATAACACGATCTGTTAATTGAAACATAAATAACTTCTAAAGGAGTAAAGAAAATGTCAAATGAGATAAACAGAATAAGTAACATTGCAAAGAAATATGAAAAAGTAGATACGGTAATGTATGCGTTAAATAAAGAAGACCTAAAGAGATATGCAAAGAAAATAGAAGGAAATAAAGCAGTAGGAATAGACAAAGTAACAAAACAAGAATATATGGAAAACCTAGAAGAGAATGTAGAAAAGCTAGTAGAAAAGATGAAGAAAATGGCATATAGACCAAAGGCGGTAAAAAGAGTATATATACCAAAACTAGGAACAGATAAGAAAAGACCATTAGGAATACCAGCATATGAAGATAAAATTGTACAAATGGGAATGGCAGAAATATTAAATGCAATATATGAACCAATGTTTAAGGAGTTTTCATATGGATTTAGACCAAAAAGAAGCTGTCATCATGCAATAGCATATTTAAGAGAAATGATAGAAGGAAGAAAAGTAAATTACATAGTAGACTTAGATATAAAAGGGTATTTTGATAACATAGACCATGAATGGTTGATAAAATTTATAGAATATCGAATAAGAGATAGGGTATATATAAGATATATAAAGAGATTTCTAAAAAGTGGAATATTAGAACAAGGAAAGATGTTAAAATCAGAGAAAGGAACGCCACAAGGAGGAATAATATCGCCGATATTAGGGAATATATATTTGCACTTCGTACTAGATGAATGGTTTGACAAAAGAGTAAAAAGAGAAGCTAAAGGATATGCGGGATTAGTAAGATATGCAGATGACAGCGTAGCGTGTTTTCAATATAAGGAAGAAGCAGAGAAATATATAAGGAGTGTGAAAAAGAGATTAGCACAATTTGGACTAGAAATATCGGAAGAAAAGACAAAGATGATAGAGTTTGGAAGATATGCAAACAAAGACCGAAAAGAAAGAGGAGAGGGAAAAGCAGAAACATTTGAATTTCTAGGATTTACATTCTATTGTAGTGTATCGAAACAAGGAAACTTTAGAGTAAAATGCAAAACAAGCAAAAAGAAAATGAGAAACTCGGCAAAAGAAATAAAAGAATGGTTAAAGAGAAGAATGCACGAGAAAGTATCTGAAACAATAAAGCTATTAAATGTCAAACTGCTAGGATATTATAGATATTATGGGATAACCGATAATACACAAGGAATAAGACAGTTTTATGAAATAGTAGTAAGAACCATGTATAAAGTAATAAACAGAAGGAGTCAGAAAAACAGATATAGCTTTAGAGAATACGAAGCAAAGATAAGCAATTATATAATGAAACCGAAAATCTATGTGGACATAGTAAAAATGCAAATAGCAATGAGAAAAAGTGATATGCAAAAAGCCGTATGCCTTAATAGGGCAAGTACGGTTTTGTGAGGGTTTTAGGCAGCAATGCCTAATTCTACTCGACGTACGTCAAGTAAAAATTTGCAAATGCAAATTTTCATATCCCGAATGACAAAGGACATACCAATGATCGGTATGTCTTTAAATTTGGGAGGATTTAAGCTAATATCATATAGTAGACAAAAAGTCTACCTAGTAATGTCTAACGGGGCAGCTAGTACCTAGTCTTGGCTCCAAAGCAGTAATGTGGGGAGTGGAAATGGTAAAATATTATGTAGGAAAATGGCAAAGAAAAATGTCGTTTTTCCTACATATTTTTTGACAAACGACTATTTTGGGGACATGGTACTTTGGTGCACTTCACAGTTACAGATGTGTGTTGTAAGGACGATTATTGTGTATACAAATAAATTATTTATATTCAAATCCTAAATATCAAAATTAAGAGGCAAAAAATTACTAATTAAAAGATAAGTATAAAGTGCTGCAAAGCAGCCTTGCAAAAATTTCCCAATTATATATGGCTTTATAGAAATATCTGATGTAGATGTAATACTTAAAACCTGAAGCAAAACTGAAATTCCACCAAAGCCGAGCAAAAATGCACAAATTATCATATTTACAGAGATTGCCTTAAATGGAATCTTTGCAACAATTGATACACCATTTGTAAGTTCAAC